>NZ_WHOV01000099.1:0-2815 GCF_009765395.1 Pseudomonas sp. BAV 4579
AGATGTGTATAAGAGACAGGGGTTGGGGTGAGGGTAGCTTTCCACCCAACCTAAGAAGCCTCCACCGGTGGCACGACCAGGGGCGGGAAATGGATGGCCACGCGCAGGCCCTGGCCGCCGGTGGCGGTCGCCAGTTCGATGCCGGCGTCGTGGGCGGTGGCGATGTCGCGGACGATGGCCAAGCCCAGGCCGGTGCCATGGATGCCGCTGTCGAGGCGATAGAAGCGCTCGAAGATGCGTTCGCACTCCGCCTCGGGAATGCCCGGGCCGTCGTCTTCCACCTCCAGTACCGTGGCCCCTGCCTGGCCACGCAGCCGCACCGTGACCTGACCGCCGCGCGGGCTGTATCTGAGGGCGTTGTCGATCAGGTTGTCGAGCAGGTCGCGCAGCTGGAAGGCATTGCCCTGCACGGTCTGCGGCTCCAGTTCGTAGCCCAGGTCGATGCCGTGGCCATCGGCCTGGGACAACTGGCTGGGCATGGCTGCGCCGATCAGTTCGTCCAGCCGCGCGGTGGCGGCGCGGGCCAGGGTCAGCAACTGGTTGGCCTGGCGGGTCATGCGCTCGGTGGCGGCCTGGAGCTGCGCCAGGGCGGCGGCGCTTTCGGCATCGCCGGCATGGCGCTGGCGCAGCCACTGGGTCAGGGTGCTGATGCCGGCCAGCGGGGTGCGCAACTGGTGCGCCATGTCATCGAGAAAGGCGCGCTGGTTGCGCGCGCCCTCGCGGATGCGCAGCAGCAGACCGTTGAGCGCGGTGACGAAGGTGCCCAGTTCGCGCGGCGCGCCCTCTTCGCGCAGCGGCGCCAGGTCATCGTAGTGGCGGCTGTCGAGCTGACGCTCCAGCCGTTCCAGGGGCTTGAGGCCCCGGCGTACCGCCCAGAGCAGCTGGGCGGCGATCAGCAGGGCGACCAGGATCTGCACCGCCACCAGGGTCAGCACCATGCGCTGCAGGGCGGCGGTGTGGCGACTCAGGGTCTGGGCCACGCTGGCCACCACCGGTTGCCCGGCCACCACGCCCAGGCGGCCGACCATGAACACCCAGCGATCATTGATGCGGGTGCGCAGGGCGGTGGTATGGCCGTCGCGCATCTCGTCGGTGATCTCCTGGACCGGCATGGCGGCATCGCCGAACAGCAGCTGGCCGTCGAGGCTGCGCACTGCCAGCCAGACGTGGTCGTGGCTGTTGTGGCGCAGCAGGTAGTCGGCTTCCGTCGGCAGCCACAGGCGGCCGTTGCCATCCACCTCCAGCTGTTCGAGCAGCAGGATCGCTGCATCGGTGAGATCGCCGTCCAGGGCGCTGAACGCCGGTTTGCGGGCGAACTGGTAGCTGACCACGGCGCCGCCGAGATTGACCAGCAGCACCGGCAGCACCAGCCATTTCAGCAGCCGCCGGCGCAGGCTGGGCGCGGTGGCGGTCATGGCGCGGCTTCTTCCAGGCGATAGCCGAAGCCGCGCACGGTGCGGATGCCTACCCCGGAGTCGGCCAGTTTCAACCGTAGCCGCGAGACATAGACCTCCACGGCGTTGTGGGTCAGGTCCTCGCTGCCCCAGGGGGCCAGGGCGTCGATGATCTGCTGCTTGGAGACCACCTTGCCGGCCTGGCGCAGCAGGTGTTCGAGCACCGCCCACTCGCGGGCCGAGAGATCCAGCGGGGTGTCGCCGAGGCGCGCCTGGTGGGCGGCGGTGTCCAGGCGCAGGGCGCCGAGGGCGAGGTCGGCGCTGTTCTGGCCACCGGCGCGACGGACCAGCGCCTTGATCCGCGCCACCAGCTCGGGCACGGCAAAGGGCTTGACCAGGTAGTCGTCGGCGCCCACCTCGAAGCCGTGCACCCGGTCGTCGATGGCGTCGCGGGCGGTGAGCAGCAGCACCGGCTGATCGCTGCCACGCTGGCGCAGGCGGCGGACCACCTCGAAGCCGTCCAGGCCACCGGGCAGGCCGATGTCCAGCACCACCACGGCGAAGCGGGTGGTACGCAGCCAGGCGTCGGCCTCGGCGCCGTTGCGCAGGAGGTCGACCTGCATGCCATGGCCTTCCAGGACGCGGCGGATACCGTCGGCCAGGGTGGCGTCATCTTCGACGAGCAGGATGTGCATGGGGAGTCCTTGGATTCAACGCGGTTCGGTCGCCGTGCCGCCGATTATGCACAGGCTCTCAGCGGGGCAGGGTGCAGAAATCGCCCAGCGCCCGCACCAGGGCCAGGCGGTGGAGAGCATCGGGGTGTGCGGCGGCGAGATGGGCGGCGAGGGCGCGATCCAGCTGCGCCGGGCAGTCCGCGGCGGCGCGCACTTCGCCGGTGGCGGCGAGACCACCGAGCAGCCTGGCCTGGAGTTCGTTCAGCTGGGTTCTGAGTGCCGTTAGGTCCGTCGTGCTGGCGGGCAGCGGCTGTTCGTTGCGCCGCCAGGCCTGCAGCAGGCCGTATTGCACCAGCTTGTTGGCTTCCATCTGGGCGGCGAAAAAGGTCTGGGCGGTGGCCAGTGAGACGCTGGCGGCGGGCGCGGCCTGGGCGACGTCCTGCAGCACCTGGCGTTCGCGGACTTCGTCCAGCACCGGCTTGCCGCTGTCGTGCTTGCTGCGGGCGACCTGATCGGCCAGCGTCAGGCGCTGGGCCATGGCGTCCAGCAGGGCCGGCAGCGGCGTCGCCGCGGCCTGGGCGCCGAGGGCGATACTCAAGAGCGGCAGGGCGAGCCAGCGAACACCCGACATGACGGACCTCCAGGGCAGGGAAAGGGCCCCGAAGCTCGCACGGGGTCGCGGGGCGGTCAAGATGAGCGGGGGCAGGGCGGTTGCGCGGGAATGAGGGAGTGGGGTGGCCCTCACCC
>NZ_WHOV01000100.1:0-8329 GCF_009765395.1 Pseudomonas sp. BAV 4579
CTCCCCTCTCCCCCCGGGAGCGGGGCCGGGGGTGAGGGCGCGCCATGCATGACGAAACCTTCGCCGCCCTGACGGAAGACCGCCCATGAAGATCCTCCTGCTCGGCGGCACCACCGAAGCCCTGGCCATCGCCCGCACACTGCCGGCGAAGGCCCTCTACAGCCTCGCCGGTCTCGGTCGGGTGCCTCAGGACCTGCCCTGCCAGGTGCGGGTCGGCGGCTACGGCGGCGCCACGGGACTGGCCGCCTTTCTCCACGGTGAAGGCATCGAGCTGCTGCTGGACGCCACCCACCCCTACGCCGCCCGGATCAGCCACAACGCCGCGCGGGCCGCTGCTGACGCTGGCCTCCCCTGCTGGGCGCTGCGCCGACCCGGCTGGCAGGCCGGACCGGACGACGACTGGCGCGAGGTGGCCGACTGGGCCGAGCTGCAGCGAGCCCTGGCACCCTTCGCCCGCCCCTTCTTCACCCTGGGTCGCGAGCCGCTGGAGCATCTCCAGGAGATTCCCGACGGGCAGTTCTGGACCCTGCGCCTGCTCGATACCCATCCCGGCCACGTCCGGGCGCGGATCATCGCCGACCGCGGCCCCTTCGCCCTGGAGTCCGAGCGCGCACTTTTCGCCCAGGGCGACTTCGATGTGCTGATCAGCAAGAACAGCGGCAGTGCCGCCACCCAACCCAAGTTGCAGGTGGCGCGCGAACGGGGCCTGCCGGTGCTGATCCTGAGGCGCCCAGCCCTGCCCACTGTCGATCGTGAATTCGCCAGCGTCGCTGACTTGCTCGCCGCCCTGGCCAAGGAAATCCCATGACCGTTCATTTCATCGGCGCCGGCCCGGGCGATCCCGACCTCATCACCGTCAAGGGTCAGCGGCTGATCCGCCAGTGCCCGGTGATCCTCTATGCCGGCTCCCTGGTGCCGCCCGCGGTGCTGGAGGGGCACCAGGCCGAGACGGTGATCGACACCGCCCACCTGGACCTGGAGGCCATCGTCGGCCACCTGGCCGCCGCCCATGCCCGCGGCCAGGACGTGGCCCGGGTGCATTCCGGCGATCCCTCGCTGTATGGCGCCATCGGCGAGCAGATCCGCCGCCTGCAGGCGCTGGGCATTCCCTACGCCATCGTTCCCGGCGTCACCGCCACCGCCGCCTGCGCCGCCCTGCTGGGTTGCGAGCTGACCCTGCCCGGGGTCAGCCAGACGGTGATCCTCACCCGCTATGCCAGTCGCACGGCCATGCCGGAAGGCGAGGCGCTGGCCGACCTGGCCCGCCACCGCGCGACCCTGGCCATCCACCTAGGCGTCGGCCAGCTGGAACGCATCGTCGCCGACCTCCTGCCGCACTACGGCCCCGCCTGCCCGGTGGCCATCGTCCACCGCGCCAGCTGGCCGGACCAGGACAGCATCCAGGGCACCCTGGCCGACATCGTCGAACGAGCGCGGGACAAGGATTTCCGCCGCACCGCGCTGATCCTGGTCGGCGAGGTGCTGGCACCGGGGGATTTCCAGGATTCCAAGCTGTATCGGCAGGGGCCGGGGTAGTCATCAAATGCCTTTATCGCGGCCATGGCGGTCCGCCGATGCGGCCGCTCCTACGGTTACATCGGAGCCTGTAGGAGCGGCCCATGGCCGCGATAAAACACCCCTACCATAGAGAGAAATGACGGCGATCTCCGGAGATCAATACCCCGCCCCACCCTCGCCACCGCTGACGATGGCCACGCCCGAGCTGGTACCCAGGCGGGTCGCGCCGGCGTCCAGCATGGCCTGGGCGGTGGCTCGGTCACGCACGCCACCGGAGGCCTTGACGCCCATCTCCGGGCCCACCTCCTGGCGCATCAGGCGGATATCCTCCAGGGTCGCGCCGCCGTGGCCGAAACCGGTCGAGGTCTTGACGAAGGCGACCCCGAGGTCGCGACAGATCCGGCAGGCCTGGCGCTTCTGGGTTTCGTCGAGCAGACCGGTCTCCAGGATCACCTTGAGCGGTACCGCACCGCAGGCCGCCTGGACCGCGGCGATGTCGGCGGAGACCTCGTCCAGCAGGCCATCCTTGAGCCAGCCGATGTTGAGCACCATGTCGATCTCCCCCGCCCCGGCGGCGATGGCCTGCTCGGCTTCGAAGGCCTTGGCCGCGCTCAGCCCGGCGCCGAGCGGAAAGCCCACCACCGCGCAGACCTTGACCGCACTGCCGGCCAGTTGCGCCGCGGCGTGGGGGACCTGGGCGGAATTCACGCACACCGAGTAGAAGCCATGGCTGCGCGCCTCCTGGCACAGGCGCTCGATCTGGGCGCGGCGGGCATCGGCGGCGAGCAGGGTGTGGTCGATGGTCTTGGCGAGTTCGCCGGGTTCAAGCTGCATGGGGCCTCCTCAGGCACGGGTAGCGTATGATCGGATCAGAATTCTTGGTTGGTGCGGCCTGCACCTCTTGTCGGACTCCCGTAGCGCACCCCTCATGGATAGCAAGAAAGCCGCTCGGCTCAAGCTGATGCACCAGGCGCTGCAGGATCAGCACGCCATTCACCTGCGCGAGATGGCCCAGCTGCTGGGTGTCTCGGAAATGACCCTGAGACGCGACCTGCGGCTCCCGCCGGACGGCCTGCGCCTGCTCGGCGGTCACGTCACCCGCGATGTCGGCGGCAGCGAGGCGCCCGGCTACCAGGTGGTGGAACAGGACCTGCGCCAGGTCGAGGAAAAGCGCCGCATCGGTCGGCTGGCCGCGGCGCAGATCCGCGCCGGCGACACCGTCTTCCTCGATTGCGGGACCACCACGCCCTTCGTGGTGGACTTCATTCCCGATGACCTGGAATTCACCGCCGTCTGCCATTCGCTCAATGTGCTGCTCAAGCTGCAGCAGAAGGTCAACTGCACCCTGGTGGTGTGCGGCGGGACCTTCCAGCGCAAGAACCAGATCTTCGAGAGTCGCCTGGAGACCGGGGTGCTCGACGGCGTGCGCCTCACCCACGCCTTCGTCTCGGCGGCCGGGGTCAGCGAGGACTTCGGTGTCACCTGCTTCAACTTCAACGAGGTCGAGGTCAAGCAGAAGGTCCTGCGCCAAGCCCAGCAGCGGCTGCTGCTGGTCGACCATACCAAGTTCGACGTGGTGCGCGCCGCGCATTTCGCGGCGCTCGACGACTTCGACTTGGTGGTCAGCGACGGGCGCATTCCGCGCAGCTATCGCGAGCGGATCGAGGCGAACGGCGCGCAACTGCTTACCTGATCCGCGCCGGGTTGGCCAGGCGCGCCAACAGCGCCTCGCGCTCGGCGGCGGCGAGATAGCCGGTGCGCACGCTGAAGGCGCGCCGTTCACCCGGTTGCAGCTGCTGCACCTGGCCCTTGGCGGTCTCGGCCAGATAGCCCTCCGGCTCACAGGTCGCCGGCAGCACGAAGGCCGCCACCTGCTGATCGGGGTTGTGCAGCACCCAGCGCGTGGCATGGGGCAAGGCCGCCGGGCGATAGGCCGTGTAGAAGGCGGCGCCGCCCGGATGCTCCAGCAGGAAGTGCGCCTCCCCCGCCGCGTCGGTGCCCGGCGCATCGATGAAGCTGACGATTTCCGGCTGGTAGCGCGCGGGCGCATCCAGCACCCGCAGCCGTTCCGAATCTTCGGCCAGCTCGGCGATGAAGGCCTGCCAGTCGGCGGTCGGCCGCACATGGGCCGGCACGCTGGTGCGCACCCGGGTGCGGGCCACGCCCAGCGGCTCATGGAAGCGACCGCCGGGTACGTAGGCGTAGTTCATGTGCGCCATGTACATCAGGTCCATGGGCTGGCCGGCCTGGTTTTCCACTTCCAGGCCCAGCTCGAACAGGGCGCTGTCCGGTCTCAGGGTCACGCTGGGCTGGGCGCGATAGCGGTCGCCAAAGCCCATGGCGTAGTCATGGCGACCGCCCAGACGGAGGAAGTCACCCGCCGCGTCCCGGCCCAGCTCCAGCCAGGCCTCGTCCAGCGGCGCGCAGGGCAGTTCGCCGTGCAGCTCGTGGCTGTCCTCCGGCGCCGGGCAGCCGTTGCGCAGCACCCCGGCGTGGAACATGAAGCAGCCATAGGTCTCGATGATCCGCCGGGTCGGCCGCGGCTGGTCGAACAACCCGGGCATGGTCAGGCGGCAGCCGTCGAAGCTGGCGTCCCAGACCATCTGTCCCTGGTAGGGCAGCACGATCAGCCGGCCACGGCGATTCTCCAGCGCCAGGGCGCACACCCCGGAGGGATAGGTCCAGGCGCGTACCTGGAAGGCGTCGCTGGCGAGCAGGGTGCGCTCGCAGGCGGTGAATTGCTCAGGCTGCAGGGCCAGGCGTACGGACATGGCGGCGCCCTCCTCAGGCGGTCTGGGCGGCGCCCACCGGCAGCCGCTCGCTGGCCGGATGACGCAGGCAGTAGAGGGCGTAGGCGACGATCACCGTGAAGCACAGCAGCGGCACCGAATAGGCCAGCTGCATGTTGCCGCCGGTGTAGTCGGACAGCAGGCCCTGGAAGATCGGGATCACCCCGCCGCCGACGATGCTCATCACCAGCAGCGAGCCGCCGAATTCGGTGTCCCGGCCGATGCCGTCGACGGTCAGGCCATAGATGGTCGGCCAGCAGGGGCCGAGGAAGATGCTCACGCCCACGGCGGCGTACACTGCGGTGATGTTGGGCACCAGGATGGTGTAGGCCAGCAGGGCGATGCACAGTACCCCGTAGACGCCCAGCACCTTGGCCGGATGCCAGCGACGCATCAGCAGGTTGGCGATCAGCTTGCCAACGAAATAGGCGGCGAAGGTGGTGAGCAGGAACCAGGAGGCGCTGCGCTCGTTCATGCCGCCGAGCTGCATGGCCAGGCGGATGGTGAAGCTCCAGACGCCGACCTGGGCGCCGACGTAGAGGAACTGCGCCAGCACGCCAAAGACGAAGCGCGGATTGCGCCTCAGCCGCCCGAGGCTGGCGGCGATACCGTCGCCCTCGCTGCGCACGGCATCGTTGCCCTTGCAGGCCGGATAGCGGGTACAGGCGATCAGTACGAAGATCAGCACCAGCACGCCGATCATCCACTGGTAGGGCGTCAGGGTGGCCTGGATCATCTGCAGCTGCTGGGCGGCGGCCTCGGCGGGATTCATCTGCAGCAGCTGCGCCTGGCTGGCGTCGCCCTCCTTGAACATCACGAAGCTGCCCACGTAGACGCCGGTCATGGCGCCGAAGGGGTGGAAGGTCTGGGAGATGTTCAGCCGGCGGGTACCGGTCTCGCGCGGCCCGAGCAGGGTCGAATAGGTGTTGCAGGCGGTCTCCAGGAAGGACAGCCCGGCGGCGATTACGAACAGCGCCAGCAGGAACATGCCGTACTTGGCCATGGAGGCGGCGGGAAAGAACAGCAGGCAGCCGACCATGTAGAGGAACAGGCCGAAGAGGATGGTCGTCTTGTAGCTGAAGCGCCGCACCATCAGCGCGGCCGGCAGGGCCAGGAAGAAATAGCCGAGGTAGAAGGCCGACTGGACGAAGGCGGTCTGGAAGTCACTGAGCAGGAAGGCCTTCTTGAAGTGGGCGATGAGCACGTCGTTCATGCTCGCCGCGGCGGCCCAGAGCGCGAAGATGCAGCACAGCAGGATGAAGGCGAACCACGGCGTGCGGTTCAGGTAGTAGCCGTCGGCGCTGGGCCGCAGGGGTGACTGGCTCATTGTTGTTCTCCGTAGGGATGCCAGGGTGAGGGGTCGCCGCGTGTGGGTCAGAGATCCAGGGACGCGAGGTAGTCTTCGAAGACCGCGGCCTCGGGATAGGAGGTCTGGGTGCCGCGCCCGGTGACCGACAGTGCCGAATAGGCCACGGCGCGCTGCATGGCGTCCCGCAGGCCGAGACCCTGGACGCGGCCATGGGCGAAGCAGCCGATGAAGGCATCGCCGGCGCCGGTGGTGTCGATGGCCGCCACCGGCTGGCCGGGAAGGCTGAATTCACCCTCCTCGCCCACGTACAGCGCGCCCGCGGCGCCCAGGGTGACCACCACGTGGCGGATGCCGCGACCGGCCAGCACCCGCGCGGCGGCGAAGGCGCTCTCGCGATCCTGCACGGGCAGGCCGCTGACCAGGGCCAGCTCGGTCTCGTTGGGGACGAAGTAATCCAGCCGGGCGAGGTGCGCGGCGCTCAGGTCGGCCACCGCGGGGGCCGGATTGAGCAGCACGGGGATGCCCAGGCGCTGGCCGCAGTCGATGGCCGCGTAGACCGTCTCCAGGGCGATTTCCAGCTGCAGCACGATCAGCCCGCAGTCGCGCAGATCGGCTTCCGCGGCCTGGATGTCCGCCGGGCCGAGGGCGGCGTTGGCGCCCTTCACGATGAGGATGCTGTTGTGCGAGTCGGGCTGGACGAAGATCGGCGCCACCCCGCTTGAGCGACCCGGCGCGCGGGTCACGTGACGGGTGTCGATACCGAAGCGGCGGAAGTTGGCCAGGGTGTTGTCGGCGAAGAGATCGTCGCCGACCTTGGTCACCATCAGCACCTCGCTGCCCAGCTTGGCCGCGGCGACCGCCTGGTTGGCGCCCTTGCCGCCACAGCCGAGGGCGAAGTCCGGCGCCTCCAGCGTCTCGCCCTGCACGGGCAGGCGCTCGATATAGGTGATGAGATCGACCATGTTGCTGCCGATGACCGCGATTTTGCCCATGCCGAGCGCGCCTCCGTTTTTCTTTATGTTATTAAATTAACGGTTTTTGTTAATTTTCCATCATAGATACTGCAACTCGGGGCGCAGCTCAAGCGCCGGTGATCGTCCAGGGACGAGACCTTGCCGCCAGGGCTCAAGGCTGGGAGCTGCGACACGAAAATGCAGGGACAGGCGAGTCAGGCGAGGGGGCAGTACGGTAGCGGGAAGCGGCGCACCGGGGACCCGGTGCGCGCGAGGATCAATGAAACACTTCGGCGATGAAGGCCGCGCCGATGAAGGTGCCGAAGCTGGCGATCAGCGAAACCACCACGATGCGCCAGCCGAGGCGCCGGAAGGCCGGGATGTCCTTGGCGATGGACAGGCCGGCGAAGGCCAGCATGGGAGTGATCAGCGCCATGATGCCGACCGCGTTGTGGGCGGCGGTGATCTGCGGCGCCAGCGGACACCAGGGCGAGGTCAGGAACATGGCCACCAGCGATACCCAGCACACCGCCGGTACCTTGCGGCGGAACAGCTGGCAGAGCAGTTCACCGACGAAGGCCGCCAGGATCATCACCGCGACGCCCAGGAAAGCAGCCGGTGGCAGGGTCTTGCTCATCACCAGGGTCGCCAGCAGCGCCAGGGCACCCGAGGCCAGCCAGGCGCTGAAGCGTGCCGACCAGCCCAGTTCCACGGGCTCGTCCACCACGGCGGCATCCACCGCACTCTGCTGGAAGGAAGCCTTGGTGGTACGGCCGATGCGCGGCTCCATCACCCGGTAGCCCCAGACCGCCAGCGGCAGGGAGATGAACAGGGTGAAATAGGTGCCCAGGGTCAGGGTGATGAGGTTGGCAGCGGCGGCCAGGGCCATGACCTCCTTGGCCACCTCGGCGGTCTGCTGGGCGGCGATGGCTCCGGCCGCGGCGGCCATGATGCTGCCCGAGCCCAGGCCGGCGCCCATGGCCAGGGAATAGGGGTGGAAGATGTTCAGGCTGGCGATGAAACCGGCGACGATGGCCATGAATACCGCGCCGAACAGGGTGCCGGTCAGGTACTCGGCGAGCACGCCGCGACCTTCCGGGGAGTCCATGCCGTAGCGTTCGCTGATGATCGCCAGGCTCGGTTCACGCCCCACCGAGAAGGTGGCACCGATGGCCTCGCGCTTGATGCCCAGCAGCAGGGCCACCGGCAGGCCGAGCAGGATGGTGCCGACGAAATGCCCGAGCTCCTGGAAGGCCAGCGCCCAGCCGGCGGCGATCACCGTGGGCAGCGAGCCGCCCACCACCAGGCCGAGCTTGGCGATGAACACCAGCAAGGCGTATTGCAGAATGGCCGCCGAGCGCACCTGGGCGCCGCGGTCGATAGCCAGCCCCAGCGGCATGCGCTTGCCGACCTGCCCCACCGCCGCACCCAGCAAGAGCGCCCAGATCATCGGCAGCAGCACCACCTTGCCCGGCCCCAGCGGTATGGTGAGGGAGCCCATCAGCTCGGCGATCAGCAGCACCAGCGCTGCCCAGATGTAGAGTCTGACGGTATTGCTGACGGCTCGGTCCTGGCCCACGGCCAGCGTCGGATTGGCGCTCATTCTTCCCCCTGCGGCCCGCTCGCGGGCTCGGTTGTTGGTCTGGTTGGCAGTCGCGAGCGACTCAGAGCGACCAACAAAACTACTGCGCGTCCGCCAGACACGTGCGTGCAGTGCTCGGAATCCTCATGTACCGCTCGTACACTCCGGTTCCTGCGCG
>NZ_WHOV01000101.1:0-42001 GCF_009765395.1 Pseudomonas sp. BAV 4579
ACAAACAAGGCGAAAAGGGCTGAGGAAGCGGATCGGACTCGCGCTCGAGTTTACGAGAGGTAAATGAGCATTCCGACGGGGCCGGCCTTCCAGGACCTTTTCAACGCAGTTTGGCCGACGCGCAGCAGGTCGTGAACAGGTTCTAACCGGTCCGCCCTTTGCGAGGGCGACCCCTGGGAACCCGAAGATGACCGACAAGATTGTCGTGGCGGCCTTGTACAAGTTCGTCACCCTGGACGACTATGTCCAATTGCGTGAACCCCTGCTGCAGACCCTGCTGACCCATGACGTCAAGGGCACCCTGCTGCTGGCCGAGGAAGGCATCAACGGCACCGTCTCCGGCAGCCGCGAAGGCATCGATGCGGTACTAGCCTGGCTGCGCGCCGATGCGCGCCTGGTGGACATCGACCACAAGGAATCCTACTGCGCCGAGCAGCCCTTCTATCGCACCAAGGTCAAGCTGAAGAAGGAGATCGTCACCCTGGGCGTGCCCGGCGTCGATCCCAGCCGCCGCGTGGGTACCTATGTCGAGCCGCGGGACTGGAACGCCCTGGTGGACGATCCCGAGGTGCTGGTGATCGACACCCGCAACGACTACGAGGTGGGCATCGGCAGCTTCAAGGGTGCCATCGATCCCCAGACCAAGAGCTTTCGCGATTTCCCGGCCTATATCCGCGAGCACTTCGATCCGGCCCGGCACAGGAAGGTCGCCATGTTCTGCACCGGCGGCATCCGCTGCGAAAAGGCGTCGAGCTTCATGCTGCAGGAAGGCTTTCCCGAGGTCTTCCACCTCAAGGGCGGCATCCTCAAGTACCTCGAAGAGGTGCCGGCAGCGGAGTCGCGCTGGGAGGGCGAGTGCTTTGTCTTCGACAACCGGGTGACCGTGACCCACGACCTCGCCGAAGGGGTCTACGACCAGTGCCATGCCTGCCGCACGCCGGTCTCGCCGGAAGACATGCAGTCAGCGCATTACAGCCCCGGCATCAGTTGCCCGCACTGCTGGGATTCGCTGTCGGAAAAGACCCGCGCCGGTGCCCGCGAGCGGCAGAAGCAGATCGAGCTGGCGCGCCTGCGCAACGAACCCCATCCCATCGGCCGCGATCCGCGGCTGAACGCCATGCCAAACCCCGAGGAGGTCTAGGATGCCCGGTCGCCTGCTCTATGTGATGGACCCCATGTGCTCCTGGTGCTGGGGTTTCGCGCCGGTGGTCGAGCGCCTGGCCGAGCGGGCGGGCGCCCAGGGCATTCCCCTGCACCTGGTGGTGGGCGGCCTGCGTCGCGAGCGGGTGGCCCAGGACACCGCCAGCCGGGTGCGCACCCTGGCCTACTGGCAGGCGGTGCAGGAGACCACCGGCCAGCCCTTCGCCCTGGACCAGGGGCCGCCGGAAGGCCTGGTGTACGACACCGAGCCCGCCTGCCGTGCCCTGGTCGCCGCTCGCCAGCTCGACGAAGAGGCGGTCTGGCCACTGGCCAAGCGTATCCAGCGGGCCTTCTATGTCGAAGCCCGCGACGTCACCCAGCCGGCGCTGCTGGTGGAACTGGCCGAAGCCTGTGGCCTGCCGCGCATCGAATTCGCGCCGCTGTTCGACGACGAGTCGGCACATCAGGCGACCCAGGCCGACTTCGACTGGGCCTTGAATCTGGGTATCGCCGGCTTCCCCACGCTGCTGGCCGAGCGGGATGGTCAGCTGGCGCTGGTCACCAACGGCTACCAGCCGCTGGAGGAACTGGAACCGTTGCTGGACGCCTGGCTCAGCCGCGGCGCGCACCTGGCGTGAGTCTGGTCATCGATGAGCGTCTGACGCTGCCCGAGCAGGAAATCCAGCTCACCGCGGTTCGCGCCCAGGGTGCGGGTGGGCAGAACGTCAACAAGGTCTCCAGCGCCGTCCACCTGAGATTCGACATCCAGGCGTCGTCGCTGCCGGAAGCGCTCAAGGAGCGGCTGCTGACCCTGCGCGACGGGCGCATCAGCCGCGATGGCGTGGTGGTGATCAAGGCGCAGCAGTACCGCACCCAGGAGCAGAATCGCGCCGATGCCCTGGAGCGCCTGGCCACGCTGATCGCCACGGCCAATGTCCAGGAAAAGCCGCGGCGTCCGACCAAGCCCACCTATGGCTCCAAGCAGCGCCGCCTGGAAGGCAAGTCGCGCCGCAGCGGCCTCAAGGCCAGTCGCGGGCGGGTGGATTTCTAGGCGGCAGCCTGGGCTAACGCACCACGATCAGCGCGCTGCCGGCGGCTTCCAGCATGTTGCGGGTGTTGCTGCCCATGAAGAAGTGGCGCAGGCGGGAGTGGCCGAAGGCACCCATCACCACCAGCTCCAGGCCGTGCTGCTTGCGATAGCGCTCCAGGCCCAGTTCCACGTCGCCGTCGGTGATGGCGGTGGTGACCGTGCGGCCCCGGGCCCTGAGTTCCTCGGCGGCGCGGGCGAGGGCGGCGCGGCGTTCTTCGCGGTCGCGGCCGACGGTCACCAGGTGGCAGGCCAGGCCGTCGAACAGCCGGCAGGTGGCCACCCAGGTCACCGCCTTGCGCGCGCTGTTGCTGTCGTCGTAGGCCAGCAGCACGCCGCTGGGCTTGACGAACAGGTGGCCGGCCACCAGCAGCGGGCGATGCAGGAGGCGGATGGCGCTTTCCAGGTGGCGGCCGATCAGCCGCTTGGGTGGACTGTCCTCGCCCTGACGGCCCAGCACGATGAGGTCGAAATCCTCCTGCAGACTTTCCAGCGAACCTATCAGGTCACCGTGCTGCAGCACGGCCCCGGCGCAGCGCGCCTGTTGCTCCTCCACCCGCAGCTGGGCCGCATCGAGCAGCAGCCGACCCTGGTCTTCCGCCAGGGTGCCGCGCTGGGCATCCAGCGCCGCCAGCTCGGTCAGCAGGTGTTCCCGGTTGACCAGCAGGGGCGGCGTGGCCTGGCCCGGCCGCGGATAGCGGCGCTGATCCAGCACGTGCAGCAGGGTGAGCGGGGCATCCAGGGTGGTGCCGGCCCAGGCGGCGAAGTCGCAGACGGCGGCGCTGACGGCCGAGCCGTCGAGGCAGGCGAGGATCTTGGACATGGCCGCGGGTCTCCAGGAGCAGGACATTGCTGGGAGAGACCCGGGCGCGCCGTTGCGGGTTCAATCGCCGAGGGCGAGGTCGTCCGTCATGCCGCCGCGGCGCAGTAGCTGCTTGCAGCGTTGGGACAGGTGCAGCACCCGCACCCGCTTGCCGGCCTTGGCATAGCGTTCGTGCAGGGTGCGCAGCGCGGCCACGGCGGAGTAGTCGACGAAACTCAGGTGGCGGCAGTCCACCACGACCCTGGCGGGGTCGCCGGCCGGATCGAACTGGTTCAAGAAGGTGGCGGTGGAGGCGAAGAACAGGGTGCCGTGGACCTGGTACCTCTTGCTGCCGTCGGCCTCCAGGTGGCTGTCGGCGTAAAGGCGCCGGGCGTGCTGCCAGGCGAAGTTGAGCGCAGCCAGGACGATGCCGCAGAGTACCGCGGTGGCGAGGTCGGCGAAGACGGTGATCACGGTGACGGCAATGATCATCAGCATGTCGCTGCGCGGTACCCGGTGCAGCACCCGCAACGAGGCCCAGGCGAAGGTCTGTTGGGCGACCACGAACATGGTGCCGACCAGCGCCGCCAGCGGAATGCGCTCGATCAGTGGCGAGAGAAACAGCACGAACAGCAGCATCAGCGCGCCGGCGACCACCCCCGACAGTCGGCCACGGCCACCCGAGCTCAGGTTGATCATGGTCTGGCCGATCATGGCGCAACCGCCCATGCCGCCGAACAGCCCCGAGGCCAGGTTGGCCGCGCCGAGGGCCACGCACTCGCGATTGGGCAGGCCGCGACTCTCGGTGATCTCGTCGGTGAGATTCAGGGTCAGCAGGGTTTCCAGCAGGCCGACCAGGGCCATCAGCACTGCATAGGGCAGGATGATCTGCAGCGTTTCCAGGCTCCAGGGGATGTCGGGCAGCGCCAGGCGCGGCAGGCCGCCGGCGATATGGGCCATGTCACCCAGGGTACGGGTGGGCAGGTCGAGGAAATGCACCGCCAGCCCCACGCCGAGGATGGCGGCCAGGGCCGGCGGCACGGCGCGAGTCAGCCGCGGCAGCAGCCAGATGATGGCCATGGTCACGGCGGTCAGGCCGATCATCAGGTACAGCGGGGTACCGCTGAGCCAGGTGTTGCCCTGCTTGAAGTGTTCCAGCTGGGCCAGGGCGATGACGATGGCCAGGCCGTTGACGAACCCCAGCATGACCGGGTGCGGCACCATGCGGATCAGCTTGCCCAGACGCAAGAGGCCGAAGGCGATCATCAGCAGGCCGCCGAGCACCACCGTGGCCAGCAGGTACTGCACGCCGTGCTGCACCACCAGGGCGATGATGACCACCGCCATGGAGCCGGCGGCGCCGGAGACCATGCCGGGGCGGCCACCAAAGAGGGCGGTGAGGGCACAGATGAAGAAGGCGCCATAGAGACCCATCAACGGATTGAGATGGGCGACCAGGGCGAAGGCGATGCACTCGGGCACCAGCGCGAAGGACGTGGTGAGACCGGCCAGGATGTCGGCGCGGGGAGAGACACTTTTCATGGCGTATCCAGAACGGGCGACAGCACGGCGGGGCGCGATCGCGGAGAGACGACAGGTCAGCAAGACACGGGCATACGCCCCAGGGGCGGTTACCGGAGGAGGGGTGGTGCTATGGCGGCGTGGGCAGGCGCTTGGACATGGTCAAGGGGTCCGCAGGCATCGCGAGGAAAGTTAGCGAGCTTAGCATGACTTTCCGGCGCTGCCGAATGGACGGGATTGGCGGGCGGCTCTACGTGACGCCTCTTGCCCTGCTCCGGCCTTGCGCATCCGCTCGGTGAGCAGCGATTGGCCGGCGTCGATCCGCTGGTCACGGAGGGCGCACATCCGTGCTGAGCAGCTGGTCCGTTCGTCAGACCGCGGCGGATCAGGAGACAAAAGGCTGACTTCCATTGATCGGCGACAACAGCCAAACGCTCGATAAGACAGCAGGTTGGGTTACTCTCTGGGCAGGGTTCGGCCATGTACCGGACACAGCCTGAAGGAGGATAAGAATCGTGGATATGAACCGTCGGCAATTCTTCAAGGTCGCTGGAGTCGGCCTTGCGGGATCCAGCCTGGCGGCGTTAGGCATGGCTCCCACAGCCGCCTTTGCCGACCAGGTGCGCCATTTCAAACTGGCGCACACCGTGGAAACCCGCAACACCTGTCCCTATTGCTCGGTCGGCTGCGGCCTGATCATGTACAGCATGGGTGACCGGGCCAAGAACGTGGCCCAGAACATCATTCACATCGAGGGCGACGCCGACCATCCGGTCAACCGTGGCACCCTCTGCCCGAAAGGTGCCGGCCTGCTGGATTTCATCCACAGCCCCAATCGCCTCAAGTACCCGGAAGTCCGCAAGCCCGGCAGCAACGAGTGGACCCGCATCAGCTGGGACGAGGCGCTCGGGCGCATCGCCACCCTGATGAAGGAAGACCGCGACGCCAACTTCATCGCCACCAACGACCAGGGCCAGACGGTCAATCGCTGGTTGACCACGGGCTTCCTGGCCGCCTCGGCGTCCTCCAATGAAACCGGTTATCTGACGCAGAAGATCGCACGGAGTCTGGGCCTGCTGGCCTTCGACAACCAGGCGCGCGTTTGACACGGCCCGACGGTGGCAGGTCTTGCCCCGACGTTTGGCCGTGGTGCGATGACGAATCATTGGAGCGACATCAAGAACGCCAATCTCGTCCTCATCATGGGCGGCAATGCCGCTGAAGCCCATCCGTGCGGCTTCAAATGGGTCACCGAGGCCAAGGCGCACAACAACGCCCAGCTGATCGTGGTCGATCCGCGTTTCACCCGTTCCGCCTCGGTCGCCGACTATTACGCGCCGATCCGCACCGGCAGCGACATCGCCTTCCTCGGCGGGCTGATCAATTACCTGATCACCCACGACAAGATCCAGCAGGAGTACGTCCGCAACTACACCGACGCCGGCTTCCTGGTGAAGGAAGGCTTCACCTTCGAGGACGGCCTGTACAACGGCTATGACGCCGAGAAGCGCACCTACACCGACAAGGTGAACTGGGGCTATCAGATCGGCGACGACGGCTTCGTCAAGATCGATCCGACCCTGCAGGATCCGCGCTGCGTCTTCCAGCTGATGAAGCAGCATTACAGCCGCTACACCCTGGAAGTGGCCAGCCAGACCTGTGGCACGCCGACCGACGCGATCCAGAAGGTCTGGGCCGAAATCGCCGAGACCTCGGCGCCCGGTCGCGTCATGACCATCCTCTATGCCCTGGGCTGGACCCAGCACTCCATCGGGGCGCAGATCATCCGCTGCGGCGCCATGGTGCAGTTGCTGCTGGGCAACATCGGCCTGCCGGGTGGCGGCATGAACGCCCTGCGCGGTCACTCCAACATCCAGGGCCTCACCGACCTGGGCCTGCTGTCGATCCAGCTGCCCGGCTACCTGACCATCGGCGGCGACGGCGAGCAGGACTACAACGCCTTCATCGCCCGGCGCGCCAGCAAGCCGCTGCGTCCGGGGCAGATGAGCTACTGGCAGAACTACGGCAAGTTCCACGTCAGCCTGATGAAGGCCTGGTACGGCGACAAGGCCACCAAGGACAACGACTGGTGCTACCACTGGTTGCCCAAGGTCGACGTCACCGGTGCCGGCTACGACGTCCTGCGCTACTTCGACATGATGGGCAAGGGCCAGGTCAACGGCTATGTCTGCCAGGGCTTCAACCCCATCGCCGCCTTCCCCAACAAGGGCAAGATCCTGCGCGGCCTGTCCAAGCTCAAGTGGCTGGTGATCATGGACCCGCTGGCCACCGAGACCTCCGAGTTCTGGCGCAACCACGGCGATCACAACGATGTGAACACCGCCGAGATCCAGACCGAGGTGTTCCGCCTGCCCACCACCTGCTTCGCCGAGGAAGACGGTTCCCTGGTCAACTCCAGCCGCTGGCTGCAGTGGCACTTCAAGGGCGCCGAGGCACCCGGCGAAGGGCGCAGCGACATCGCCATCATGTCCGAGCTGTTCCTCAAGCTGCGCGAGGCCTATGCCAGGGACGGCGGGGCCTTCCCCGATCCGATCCTGGGGCTGTCCTGGCCCTACGCCAAGCCGGAGGAGCCGGCCCCCGAGGAGCTGGCCAAGGAGTACAACGGCTACGCGGTCACCGATGTGCTGGATGCCAAGGGCGCGGTCTCGGCCAAGGCCGGTCAGCAACTCGCCGGCTTCGGCCAGTTGATGGACGACGGCAGCACGGCGTCGGGTTGCTGGATCTTCTGCGGCGCCTGGACCGAGCAGGGCAACCAGATGGCGCGGCGCGACAACAGCGATCCCTTCCATATGGGGCAGACCCTGGGCTGGGCCTGGTCGTGGCCGAACAACAGACGCATCCTCTACAACCGCGCCTCCTCGGATCTCCAGGGCAAGCCCTGGGACCCGAGCAAGAAGCTGGTGTGGTGGAACGACAAGGCGCAGAAGTGGGGCGGCACCGACGTGCCCGACTTCAAGATCGACGCCAAGCCGGCCGACGGCATGAGTCCCTTCATCATGAACCCGGAAGGGGTGGCGCGTTTCTTCGCCCTGGACAAGATGGCCGAAGGGCCCTTCCCGGAGCACTACGAGCCATTCGAGACGCCCATCGGCGTCAACCCGCTGCATCCCAACAACCGCAAGGCGCTCAACAGCCCGGCGGCGCGGGTGCTCAAGGACGACTGGGCGGACTTCGGCGATCGCAAGGACTTCCCCTATGCGGCCACCACCTACCGTCTGACCGAGCACTTCCACTACTGGAGCAAGCACTGCCGCCTCAACGCCATCATCCAGCCGGAGCAGTTCGTCGAGATCGGCGAGGTGCTGGCCAAGCAGAAGGGCATCGCCGCGGGTGATCTCGTGCGCGTCACCTCCAAGCGCGGCCACATCGTCTGCAAGGCGGTGGTGACCAAGCGGATCCGTCCGCTGCAGGTCAACGGCGAGACGGTGCACCACGTCGGCATCCCCATCCACTGGGGTTTCTCCGGTGTGGCGCGGATGGGTTACCTGGCCAACACCCTGACCCCCTTCGTAGGTGACGGGAATACCCAGACGCCCGAGTTCAAGTCGTTCCTCGTCAACGTGGAGAAAGCGTGATGGCAAGCCAAGATATCTATGCCCGCTCCGCGACCACCACGGCCTATACGTCGGTGCGCACCCAGGCGGAAGTGGCCAAGCTGATCGATGTGTCCAAGTGCATCGGCTGCAAGGCCTGCCAGGTCGCCTGTTCCGAATGGAACGAGTTGCGCGACGAGGTGGGCCACACCCACGGCACCTACGACAACCCGGCGGACCTCACCGCGGACTCCTGGACGCTGATGCGTTTCACCGAGCACGAGGACGAGGCCGGCAAGCTGGAGTGGCTGATCCGCAAGGACGGTTGCATGCACTGCGCCGAGCCGGGTTGCCTGAAGGCCTGCCCAAGTCCGGGGGCCATCGTCAAGTACGCCAACGGCATCGTCGACTTCAACCAGGACCACTGCATCGGTTGCGGCTACTGCATCGCCGGTTGCCCCTTCGATATCCCGCGGATCTCGAAGAAGGACAACAAGGCCTACAAGTGCTCGCTGTGTTCGGACCGGGTCGGGGTCGGCCTGGAGCCGGCCTGCGTGAAGACCTGCCCGACCGGCGCCATCGTCTTCGGTACCAAGGACGCCATGAAGGAGCACGCCGCCGAGCGCATCGTCGATCTCAAGAGCCGCGGCTACGAGAACGCCGGTCTGTACGACCCGGTTGGGGTAGGGGGCACCCACGTCATGTACGTGCTGCACCATGCCGACCAGCCGCAGCTGTACAACCACCTGCCCAAGGACCCGACCATCAGCCCCACCGTGGGTCTGTGGAAGGGCTTCACCAAACCCCTGGCGCTGTTCGCCATGGGCGCGGCGGTGCTGGCCGGTTTCTTCCACTACGTGCGCGTCGGCCCCAACCGGACCGATGACGACGACGAAGTGGTCGAGGCGCCGCCCCGTCCCGAGGGCGATGCGCCCAGGGGCGAGGTCAAGCAGCTGAGTCCGTCCGTGCAGATCTTCGATCCGCACGACAAGCAGCCCTAGCAGGGGTACGCCCCCGGTTTGGCCGGGGGTGTCCTGGGAGATCGAGATGAAACCTGAAATCCAGCGTTACAACGCCAACGAGCGGACCAACCACTGGATCGTGGCGATCCTGTTCTTCATGGCCGGGCTGTCGGGACTGGCGCTGTTCCACCCCGCGCTGTTCCCGCTGTCGAACCTGTTCGGTGGCGGCACCTGGACGCGCATCCTGCATCCCTTCATGGGCGTGGCGATGTTCCTGTTCTTCGCCTTCCTGGTGATCCGCTTCTGGCGGCACAACAAGATCGGTCGCGAAGACGCCCAGTGGCTCAAGCAGATCAACGACGTGCTGAACAACCGCGAGGAAAAGCTGCCGCCGATCGACAAGTACAACCCCGGGCAGAAGATCCTGTTCTGGGTGCTGCTGGCCTGCATGCTGGTCCTGCTGGTCAGCGGCGTGGTCATCTGGCGCCAGTACTTCGCCCACCTGTTCCCCATCCCGGTGATCCGCCTGGGTGCCCTGGCCCACGCCGTCGCCGCCTTCGTGCTGGTGCTGTCGATCATCGTGCACATCTATGCTGGGATCTGGATCAAGGGCTCGGTAACCGCCATGATGACCGGCTGGGTCAGTCGCGCCTGGGCCAAGAAGCACCACTCGCTGTGGTACGAGAAGGTCACCCGCGAGAAGAAGTGAGCGGTCTCTATCGTTGGGCTTCGCTGCGCTCAACCCAGCCTACCGGATGGAGTACGCGGCATTTTGCCCCCCTCTCCCGCCGGGAGAGGGTAGCGGAGCCCGACACCCCAAGCCGCCCGCTATCCTGAATCCTCCATCTTCCACCGTTTTGCTAAGGAGCCCTGCCATGGCGGGCCAGATCCTCGAGCCCGGCGAAATCGAAGCCGCGGCCGTCAATCCCGATTTCATCCTGCTGCCCGGTGGCGAGCTGTTCGGCTATCGCGCCGACCGCCTGCGCCTGCTGGCCGCCGGCAATGCGCTGAATGACTACCTGCTGCTGATGGCCGACCTGTGCGAAGCCCAGCAAGGGGTCTTCGACCGTCTCGCCCCCCTGCCGCTGGACGAGGCGCGCAGCGCCCAGAGTCTGCAGCATGGTCTGCCACCCCTGGGTTACGACACCCTGGTTCGCGAGGGCGACTGGTTGCCCGCGCTGGATGCCCTGCTGGAGACCCTCACGCTCGCGCAGGCGCCAGTGCAGGCCGCCCTGGAAGAACTGCGCCAGGCCGATGCCGGCCAGCGCAAGGCCTGGGCCATCGCCCTGCTGGCCGGCAGCTACGAGCTGGTGCCGGCCGGCGTGGTGCCCTTTCTCGGCGCTGCCCTGCAGGTGGCCTGGACCCATTGGCTGCAGCGCAGTGACTTCAGCGCCCTGCGCGAACAGGGCAGCCAGACGGCCTGCCCCTGCTGCGGTGCGCCGCCCATGGCCGGCATCATCCATCACCTGGGCAAGGCCAATGGCCTGAGATACCTCACCTGCTCGCTGTGCGCCTGCGAGTGGCACTTCGTGCGGGTCAAGTGCAGCCACTGCGAGACCGGCAAGGGCCTGGGCTACTACTCCCTGAGCACCGACGACGCCAACGCCCAGAAGGCCCCGCTGCGCGCCGAGACCTGCGCCCACTGCAAGACCTATCTCAAGCATCTCTATCGCGACCATGACGCCCGCAGCGAACCCCTGTCCGCCGATCTCGCTAGTCTGGCGCTGGACGTGCGCCTGGCGGAAGAGGGCTACGAGCGCCACGCGCCCAACCTGCTGTTCGCCCCGGGCTAGACCGGGCACGGCGACCGCCCGGGGCAGGGTGGTCGCCGCTCCTTCTGTTTCCGCCTATGGCGGACTGCCTTGCCCCGGCCAGCGCCGACGCGCGCCCTCGATTCCGCTTCACTGAGCCAGGCCGCGCGAACCTCTGCAAAGCGGTCGCCAACGTTGCTTATCGCGCCAGGAATCGGCTGGCAGCTCCCTGTCACCCCGGGGTCATCTAGCAGAGTCAGTCTATCGAGGCGCACAAAACCTTCTATCACACCGGGCGGCGAAGCCGTCTAGTATGGAGTTTGCGCCGCTTCGTCGGTGTGCCCATCTGATGAGGGGATAACAATGACCGCAACGTCCGCTTCGCCCATGGTGGGGCTCTACCCGGAGCTGGCTCGACGCCGGCCCTGGCGCCTGTCAGGCCCCTAGGCCGACGCTACCGGAACCACGCCTTCTGCAGGCCGTGCTGCTGTCGCGGCTGACAACCGGATGAACAAGACCCTGAGGTAGCCAAGAAGATGTCGACCGAATCCAAGTGCCCGTTCAATCACGCCGCCGGCGGCGGTACCACCAACAAGGATTGGTGGCCGAACCAGCTCAATCTCAACTTCCTGCACCAGCATTCCTCGCTCTCCGATCCCATGGGCGAAGAGTTCGACTACGCCAGCGAATTCAAGAGCCTCGACCTCGAAGCGGTAAAGGCCGACCTGCGCGCCGTGATGACCGATTCCCAGGACTGGTGGCCGGCCGACTTCGGCCACTATGGCCCGCTGTTCGTGCGCATGGCCTGGCACAGCGCCGGTACCTATCGCGTCGGTGATGGCCGTGGCGGCGCCGGTCAGGGTCAGCAGCGCTTCGCGCCGCTCAACAGCTGGCCGGACAACGTCAGCCTGGACAAGGCGCGCCGGCTGATCTGGCCGGTCAAGCAGAAGTACGGCCGCAAGATCTCCTGGGCCGACCTCATCGTCCTCACCGGCAACGTCGCCCTGGAATCCATGGGCTTCAAGACCTTCGGCTTCTCCGGCGGTCGCCAGGACGTCTGGGAACCGGACGACGCGGTGTTCTGGGGTTCGGAAACCGTCTGGCTGGGTGGCGACGTCCGCTATGGCGCGCACAAGCAGATGGAGCAGCCCGGTGATGGCGTGCTGACCGCCCAGCCCGAGCAGCATCCGGTGGAGCATAGTCGCAACGACAATCCGCAGCGCACCCTGGAAAATCCCCTGGGCGCGGTGCAGATGGGCCTGATCTACGTCAACCCCGAAGGCCCGGACGGCAATCCCGATCCGGTGGCCTCGGCCCATGACATCCGCGAAACCTTTGGCCGCATGGCCATGAACGACGAGGAAACCGTCGCCCTGATCGCCGGCGGCCATGCCTTCGGCAAGACCCACGGCGCAGGCCCGGCGACCAACGTCGGCGCCGAGCCGGAAGCGGCCGACCTGGAACAGCAGGGCTTCGGCTGGCACAATAGCTACGGCACCGGCAAGGGCGCCGACACCATCACCAGCGGCCTCGAAGTGACCTGGACCTCCACGCCCACCCGCTGGAGCAACGAATACTTCGAGAACATGTTCAAGTTCGAGTGGGAGCTGTTCAAGAGTCCGGCCGGTGCCCACCAGTGGCGTCCGAAGGACGGCGCCGGTGCCAATGCCGTGCCCGATGCCCACGATCCCAGCAAGCGTCATCAGCCGACCATGCTGACCTCGGACCTGGCGCTGCGCTTCGATCCGGCCTACGAGAAGATCTCCCGTCGCTTCCTGGAAAACCCGGACCAGCTGGCCGACGCCTTCGCCCGTGCCTGGTTCAAGCTGACCCACAGGGACATGGGTCCCCTGGCTCGCTACCTGGGCCCGGAAACCCCGGCCGAAGAACTGCTGTGGCAGGACCCGCTGCCCAAGGCCGCAGGCGCGCCCCTGGGCGAGGCCGAGGTCAAGGCGCTAAAGGACAAGCTGGCCGCGTCCGGCCTGAGCGTGTCCGAACTGGTCGGCACCGCCTGGGCGGCTGCTTCCACCTTCCGCGGTTCCGACAAGCGCGGCGGGGCCAATGGCGGCCGTCTGCGCCTGGCGCCGCAAAAGGACTGGGAGGTCAACCAGCCGGCGCAACTGGCCAAGGTGCTGGGCGTGCTGGAAGGTATCCAGCGTGACTTTAATAGCCAGGGCAAGCAGGTCTCCATCGCCGACCTGATCGTGCTGGCCGGCAGTGTCGGGGTGGAAAAGGCCGCCCAGGCGGCGGGCCATTCGGTCAGCGTGCCCTTCACCCCGGGTCGCGTGGATGCCTCCCAGGAGCAGACCGATGTCCATTCCTTCGGGCACCTGGAGCCCTGGGCCGATGGCTTCCGCAACTACGTGGGCGGGGA
Organism: Pseudomonas sp. BAV 4579; assembly: GCF_009765395.1. Classification (NCBI taxonomy): domain Bacteria; kingdom Pseudomonadati; phylum Pseudomonadota; class Gammaproteobacteria; order Pseudomonadales; family Pseudomonadaceae; genus Pseudomonas; species Pseudomonas sp. BAV 4579. Next base: position 13,192 of record NZ_WHOV01000101.1, read on the forward strand.
ATTCAAGGTCAAGCCGGAATTCCTGCTGGTGGACAAGGCGCACCTGCTGAACCTGACCGCGCCGGAACTGACGGTGTTGCTGGGCGGCCTGCGCGTGCTGGACATCAACGTGGGCGGCGCCAAGCATGGCGTCTTCACCCAGCGGCCGCAGACCCTGACCAACGACTTCTTCGTCAACCTGCTGGACATGGCCACCGAATGGAAGGCCACCGGTCCGGACAAGGCCACCTTCGAAGGTCGCGATCGCCAGACCGGTGCTCTGAAGTGGACCGGTACCCGGGTCGACCTGGTGTTCGGCTCCCACGCCCAGCTGCGGGCGCTGAGCGAGGTCTATGGCAGTGCCGACGCCCAGGAGAAATTCGTCAAGGACTTCGTCAAGGTCTGGACCAAGGTGATGGAGCTGGATCGTTTCGATCTGCGCTGATCACTGAGCGGTAACTGAAAACGCCTCCTTCGGGAGGCGTTTTTTTTGGCCTCGCCAGCGCACCGCCGTCCATCGCCGATCGATGGCGGATCGCTGGAAAGGCGCATTTCAGAGCGGTTCCGGCATCCGCGCGCTGCAGTCTTCCAACCCTTAAGCAAACCCTAAGCGCCCCTTAAGGAGCGCGTAACCCGGGAGATACACACTGCGCCAAACACCCAGAGGCTGTCCCCATGGAAGCGCTTGCCGAACTCTCCCTCAGTCTGGTCGAAGGCCCCATCCGCCTCGATCTGTGCCGCGATGAAGTCCTCGCCGATCTGTTCGAGGCCACTGCGGCGCGGGCGCCGGAGCGGCCCGCCCTGCTCGAAGGCGAGCGCAGCCTGAGCTACGGCGAACTGAACGCCTGGGCCGACCGCGCCGCGTCGCGGCTGCTGGCCGCCGGCGCCGGGCCTGGCCGCGTGGTCGGCCTCTGGCTGCCGCGCGGTATCGAGCTGCTGGTGATGCAGCTGGCCATCGCCAAGACCGGCGCCGCCTGGCTGCCCTGCGATGCCGAAACCCCGGCCGATCGCGTGGCCCTCTGCCTGGAAGATGCCCAGGCGGTGGGCGTGATCACTGGGGCGCCCTTCGCCGATCTGCTGGCGCGTCCCGGGCTTGGCTGCTGGACCCCCGACGAGCTGAGCGTCGGCCTGGCCCAGGGCGAGACCCTGCGCCGGCGTGGCCAGGTCTCTCCGGACCACCTGGCCTACCTGATCTACACCTCTGGCTCCACCGGCAAACCTAAGGGCATCGGCATCCGCCAGGACAGCATCTGTCACTTCCTGCGCAGCGAGAATTCGCTGCTCGGTATCGAGGCCGGCGATCGGGTCTACCAGGGTTTCTCGGTGGCCTTCGACATGTCCTTCGAAGAGATCTGGATCAGCTACCTGGTGGGCGCCACCCTCTGGCTGGCGCCGCGGGAGATAACCGCCGACCCCGAGGCCCTGGCCCGCGCCCTGACCGCCAATCGCATCAGCGTGCTGCACGTGGTGCCGACCCTGCTGGCGCTGCTGCCGGAAGACGTCCCCAGCCTGAGGCTGATCAACCTCGGCGGCGAAATGTGCCCCGAACCCCTGGTGGCGCGCTGGAGTCGGCCGCAGCGGCGGTTGTTCAACACCTATGGCCCGAGCGAGGCCACCGTCTCGGCGAGCCTGGCGCAACTGCAACCGGGCGAGCCGGTGACCATTGGCCGACCGCTGCCCAACTACAGCCTGCTGGTGGTGCACGCCGATGCCAGCCTGCCGCTGGCGCTGCTGCCGCGCGATCAGGTGGGCGAACTCTGCATCACCGGTCCGGGCGTGGCCGATGGCTACCTGGGGCGGCCGGAACTGACCGCCGAGAAATTCCTGGCCAATCCCTGGAGCACCGGCAGCCACGACCTCAAGCTCTATCGCACCGGCGATCTGGCGCGGGTCGACGAACATGGCCAGGTGCATTGCCTGGGCCGGGTCGACGACCAGGTGAAGATCCGCGGCTATCGGTTCGAGCTGGGCGAGATCGAAGCCACCCTGGCGCGGCAACCCGGCGTCGGGACCGTGGCCGTGGTGCTGCGCGAAGAGGGCGGCGTGGAGCAACTGGTGGCCTTCCTGGTCGGCGATGGCGGTCCGCTGCCGCGCAGCGACCTGCTGCGGACCGAGCTGGCCGGCTGCCTGCCGCTGTACATGGTGCCCAGTCGCTTCGAGTGGCTCGGCGAGATGCCGCGGCTGAACTCCGGCAAGATCGACCGCAAGCAACTGCGGGCCCGGCCCCTGGCCATTGCCGTGGTGGCGCCGATCGCCCCGGCCAGTGGCGCCCTGGGTGCGCTGCTGGCGGCCACCGCCGAACTCTTCCCTGGTCAGCCCCTGCACGCCGAGATGGATTTCTTCGACGACCTGGGCGGGCACTCGCTGTTCGTCGCCCGCCTGGTCTCGCGCCTGCGCCAGGACCCGCGCTATGCCAGCGCCACGGTCAAGGCGGTCTATGCCGGCCGCACCCTGGGCGCCATTGCCGACGCCCTGGAGGCGGATGCCGCCGAGGCGGGCACGGCGACGGCCACCGAGGCCTGGGCGCCGCCCAGCCGCTGGCGACGCTGGCGCTGTGGCCTCGCCCAGGCGGTGGCCCTGCCGCCGCTGCTGACCCTGCGCCTGGGCCGCTGGCTGGCGCCTTTTCTGGCCTTTCCGCTGCTGATCCATTCCGGTACCGCGCTGCCCCTGGCGATGCTGACCGCCCTGAGTCTGTTCGTCCTGGCCATCGGCCTGGAATTCGCCGTGGCCCTGCTGGGCAAGCGCCTCACCGGTCGCCTGCAGCCCGGTCGCTATCCGCTCTGGGGCCTGACCTACTACCGCTGGTGGCTGGGGGAGCGCTTTCTCGCCCTGGCGCCGGCCTACCTGCTCAGCGGTTCGCCCCTGGCCCGTGGCTGGCTACGGCTGCTGGGCGCCCAGGTCGGCGCCGAGGCCTTCGTCGGCACCCTGACCCTGCGCGTCCCCGAGTTGCTGACCCTGGGGCAGGGCGCCAGCCTGGGCAATGGCGTCAACTTCGAAAACGCCCGGGTGCTGCGCGGCGAACTGCTGCTCGGCGCCGTGACCCTGGGTCGCGAAGCCCAGGTCGGCTCCTATGCCATCCTCGAAGGCGACACCGCCCTCGGTGACGGAGCGCGCCTGCAGGCCCAATCCGCCCTGCGCAGCGGCCAGCGCATCCCGGCCGGACGCAACTGGGGCGGCGCGCCGGCCCATGACCAGGGCGCCGCCGGTGCCCGCGTCCTGCCGCCGGCTCCGGTATCCCGTGCCCAGCGTGCCGTGCTGAAAGGGCTCTATGCCCTCAGCGGCCTGGTGGTCTCGGTGCTGTTCTTCATGCCGCTGTTTCCCCTGGCGCTGCTGATCGACGAACTGGAAAGCTTCGGTGGCCTGCCCTGGTGGCACACCTCTTCGCTGCTGCTCGATGCCCTGCAATACGGCGTGCTGGCCCTGCCGCTGGGCGTGGTCAGCGTCGCCCTGACCCTGCTTGGCTGCGCCCTGGCACGGCGGTTGATCCTGCCGCGGCTGGAAGAAGGCCAGTGGTCGATCGACAGCCTCTTCTACTGGCGCAAGTGGCTGGCCAACCTGATCCAGGAGTCGGCGCTGCAGAGTCTGCAGGGCCTCTATGCCACCGTTTATTCGGCGCTCTGGTATCGCCTGCTGGGTGCCCGGGTCGGCCGTGATGCCGAGATTTCCACCGCCCAGGGTCCGGTCTCCTCGCTGCTGGAACTGGGCGCCGAGACCTTTATCGCCGATGCCGTGATGCTGGGTGACGAACAGGTGGCCCAGGGCTGGATGACCCTCAGACGCACCTCCATCGCCCGCCGCAGTTTCGTCGGCAACGGCGCCTATGTCGCCGACGGCTGCCACCTCCCCGAAGACGCCCTGATCGGTGTCCTGGGTCGGCTCGACGAAGGCGTGCCCCTGCGCCGGGGCGAAACCTGGCTCGGCTCGCCGGCGGTCCGGCTGCCGGCGCGGGAGACCCTGACCGGCTACCCGGAAAGCCTGACCTTTCGCCCGGCACCCTGGCGCCGGGTGGCGCGTGGCCTGATCGAGGCCCTGCGCATCGTGCTGCCCACCGGCTTCACCGTCGCCGCCGGCTGCGCCATCGCCGAAGCCCTGGTGCCGCTGTGGCAGGCCGGCGCCTGGCTGCAACTGCTCGGCGAGACCCTGCTGGCCGGCAGCACCTTCGCCCTGGCCAGCTTCCTGGTCGTGCTGGGGCTCAAGTGGCTGGTGGTCGGCCGTTATCGCCCGCGCTCGGCGCCCATGTGGACCTTTTTCGTCTGGCGCAGCGAGGCCATCACCAGCCTCTATGAAACCCTGGCGGTGCCCAATCTGCTCGGCACCCTGCGTGGCACGCCCTGGTTGCCGCTGGCGCTGCGCCTGCTCGGCGCCCGCCTGGGGCGCGGCACCTACCTGGATACCACCGACCTCACTGAATTCGACTGCGTGCGCCTCGGTGACCATGGCGAACTCAATGCCCTGGCCGGGCCCCAGACCCACCTGTTCGAAGACCGGGTGATGAAGGTCGGCGAAGTCGAGCTGGGAGCCGGGGTCAACCTGGGGCCGCGCAGCGTGGTGCTCTATGGCGCCCGTGTCGGTGACGACGTGGAACTGGGTCCGCTGTCGCTGGTGATGAAGGGCGAAACCCTGCCGGGTCGCTCGCGCTGGGAGGGGAATCCTGTTCAGCCCCGGCGCTAGGACTGTCATACAACCATAAAGACAGCCCTGGATACTCCGCCCCGTACAACAATGACGGGGCAAGGCGATGACGGCGTGGGTACGACGGATCAGGATCGGACGGACCGGCTGGCTGCTGGCCCTGGCGCTGCTGCTGGCACTGGGGGTGACCCAGGGCCTGCGCAGCAGCCATCTGGACAGTCAATTGCTGTTCTGGCTCGGCCAGCAGTGGCAGAGCGAACCCCGAACCTCTCTGGAGCTCGGTCGCTACCGGGTGGCGGTGGAAGCCAGGCCGGTGGCCGGCGTCACCGAGAATCTGTCCGACCTCAGCTATGACCCGGAGCGGGATCGCCTCTGGGCGGTGGTCAACAATCCGCCGGAGTTGCTGGCCCTGAGTCGGGACGGCGAGCTGCTGCAACGCCATCGCCTGGAGGGCTTCGACGACGTCGAAGGCGTGACCTATCTGGGAGACGACCGCCTGCTGCTGGCGGAAGAGGGCGCCAACGCCCTGACTCTGGTAGGCATCCCCGAGGGCGACGACGTCCTCCGCCGCAAGGACTATCGCAGCCTGACCCTGGATCTATTCCCCCGCGCCAACCAGGGCTTCGAGGGGCTGGACTACGACGCCGCCCGCGATCGTCTGTTCGTGGTCAAGGAGCACTCGCCGCGCAAGCTCTATGAAATCCGTGGCCTGCTCAGGAGCTTCGACGGCGACTTCGCCCTGCGCATCATCGATCGCCAGGCCTGGCTGGACCAGGCGCCCAGCACCGGTGACCTGTCCGCGGTCCATGTCGATCGCCGCACCGGCCACCTGCTGCTGCTCAGCGACGAGTCGCGGGTGCTGATCGAACTCGATGACCAGGGCCATACCCTGGATACCCGTTCCCTGGTGGCGCCCTTTGGTGGCCTGTCACGGCGGATCCGCCAGCCCGAAGGCGTCACCCTGGATACCGCCGGCAACCTCTATGTGGTCAGCGAACCCAACCTCTTCTATCGCTACCAGAACCGCTGATCAGACGCCGCCCAGCCGCTCCAGCACGGCGGGGGTATCCTTGGCGCCCATGGCGCGGGCCACGCTCAGCGCCGTGTTGCCGGCGGCGTCCCGGGCCTTGGGATCGGCGCCGCGGGCGACCAGCAATTCCACCATCTGCACGTGATTGAACATGGCCGCCATCATCAGCGCGGTCTTGCCGTCGGGCATGGCGCCCTCCACGGCGGCGCCGTGCTCCAGCAGCAGCTCGGCCATCGGCAGGTTGTTCTTGAAGGCCGCACCGGCCAGCGGCGACTGGCCCATGTCGTTGGCCAGATTCGCATCGGCCCGGTGCTCCAGCAGGACGCGACTGGCCTCCAGGTGGCCGTGGTAGCTGGCCAGCATCAGCAGGCTGTCGCCCTTGTGATTGCGCAGATTGGGCGTCAGCCCCTTCTCCAGCACCAGGGCCAGCACCTCGGCATTGCCGGTGCGCGCGAGGTTGAACACCTCGGTGGCGAATTCCTGGGCTTCTTCATCGGTCATGCGCTGGGGACCGTCTGCGGTCATGGTGCTCTCCTGGACTAAGGCGGGCGGGACCCTCGGGATCCCGGACGATAGGAGGGCAGACCCGAACGGCAGGGGGGAGTTCTCTCGCGGCGGCGAAACAAGGCCGCCGCGAAGACGTGAGTCGGTTATAAAACGTCGCGAGCGGTTGTCAGACAGGTGTGTGCGGCGCGCAGGAACCGGAGTATACGAGTAGTACATGAGGATTCCGAGCACCGCACGTGCCTGTATGGCGGACGCGCAGTAGTTTTATAAGCGGCTCTCAGCCGAAGGTTGCGTGGGTCTCGGCAAAGGCCTGCAACTCCGCCACGCTGTAGTTGCCGACCATCAGCACCGGGCCATGGGCGGTACCGATCTGCGCCGGCAGGGTATCGAGAAAACCCCCGGTAGGGGTCACCCCGAGGTTGGTGTATTCGGCGGCCGGCAGATGGAATTCGGCGATCAGGCGCGCCGCTTCGGCGATCCCGGCGGCCACGCTGACCGGATGCAGGGCGGCCCCAAGCGGATTGACCTGGCCACCGTTGTCGCCGCTGAACAGGTGGCCGACCTTGGCTGCCGCCTGGGTCAGGTCGTGCTGGTCGGCCTGGGCGCCGATCAGGAACAGCGAGCCGTAGTGCGGCAGGCTGCCGCCGCCCTCGGCCTGGCTGACGAAGCTGGGCGCGAAGGGCTGCTCGCCGCGGATGTCGGAGCTGTAGTTGGCCACCGGATCGCCGAGGGTGACCACATTGACGAAGTTGCCTCCGTGACCCGCCGCGTGCGCATCGCGGGGAATGCCCGAGGCCTCGAAGCTGATGCCGCCGAGACCGGTCTGCTGGGCGACGTAGGCCGCCGAGATGCCGCCCAGGGAGTGGCCAGTGACGAAGATGTCCTGGGTGCCATAGCCCTGCTTGGCCGCCGCCTCGATCACCTGGTGGGCGAAGTCCAGCGACTGGCGCTGGGCGCTGGAGACCTGCTGGCCGAGGATCTGCAGATCGCTCAGCAGGCCACCGGCGGTGGAGAGGGGATCGATCAGCAGATTCTCGCCGCGGGTCGTGCCGGCATAGCTGATGAGCACCTGGTTCTCGGCGGTGATCCAGGTATGGGCCGTGGCGCCGTTGAGCGAGTTGTGCAGCGTCAGCTGCTGGCCATCGACCAGGAACGGCCGCATGCCGTCGGGCGTGCCACCCAGTACGTACTCGCTGATGGCGCCGTTGAGGAATTCGCTGACGGTGGGGGTGCTGGCCGAGTGGGTCTGCGCCAGTGGCGTGGCTGCGGCGCTCTTCAGCGTGTGCAGGTAGGTGAAGTTGCCGAGGCTGACGATGTCGCTGTTGTCGAGCAGGCCATCGCTGGCCCAGAGGGAGGATTTCTTGGACATGACGGCACCTTTGTTATTGTCGTGAGGTGGACGTGGTGGCCAGGGCTTTCCACGCCAGGACCGCGGCAGGTGCCTGGGAAGAGCCCGCGAAACCATCCTAGGACGGGCTCCGGCACGCGGCAAACCGGGAACCCGGGGGTCATTTCCGGACGCCCCGGGTCCGGGTTCGGGCCACCCCACGCCGGGACGGGCCAGGTCTGCGGCAGCGCGGCGCGCCCTGGTCGACCCGCCGCGGGTTCGGGCTACACTGGGGGTCGACTCGACCCAAGAGGCTCCCATGACCGCCATCCGCCTGCCGTCCATCGACCGCCTGCTGCGCCATCCCGCTTCGCGTCCGCTGGAGGAGCGCCACGGTCGCGAGCTGGTCCTTGGCGGCTATCGTTCGCTGCTGGACGACCTGCGCGACGCCCTGAGGGCCGGTACCCTGACCGCGGTGGAGGTGGAGGAGGGCGTGCTGGCCGGTCGCCTGGGCGAGCGCCTGGCGTTGCACAGCCAGCCGCGGGTGCGGCGGGTGTTCAATCTCACCGGCACGGTGCTGCACACCAACCTGGGACGGGCGCTGCTGGCGGAAGAGGCGATCGCCGCGGTGACCGAGGCCGCGCGTCAGCCGATGAATCTGGAATTCGACCTGGCCACCGGCAAGCGCGGCGATCGCGACGACCTGGTCGCCGACCTGGTGCGCGAACTCACCGGCGCCGAGGCGGTGACCGTGGTCAACAACAACGCCGCAGCGGTCCTGCTGGCCCTGCATGCCATAGGCGCACGCAAGGAAGGGGTGCTGTCCCGCGGCGAGCTGATCGAGATCGGCGGTGCCTTCCGCATCCCCGACATCATGGCCCGCGCCGGGGTCAAGCTGGTGGAAGTGGGCACCACCAACCGCACCCATGCCCGCGACTACGAAGCCGCCATCGGCCCGCGTACCGCGCTGCTGATGCGCGTGCACACCAGCAACTACAGCGTCCAGGGCTTTACCGCCAGCGTGGCCACGGCGGAGCTGGCCGCCATTGCCCGCACCCACAACGTCCCCCTGCTGGAAGACCTGGGCAGCGGCACCCTGGTGGACCTGACCCGTTGGGGGCTGCCCGCCGAGCCCACGGTGCAGCAGGCGCTGCGCGATGGCGCGGACCTGGTGACCTTCAGTGGCGACAAGCTGCTCGGCGGACCCCAGTGCGGTCTCATCGTCGGTCGCCGCGACCTCATAGAGCGGATCAAGAAGAATCCGCTCAAGCGGGCGTTGCGGGTCGACAAGCTGACCCTGGCCGCCCTGGAAGCGACCCTGGCGCTCTATCGCGATCCGGATCGACTGGCCGAACGGCTCCCCAGCCTGCGCCTGCTATCCCGCCCGGCCGAGGCCATCACCACCCAGGCCGAGCGGCTGCTGCCGGCCTTCGCCGCCGTGCTGGGCGCGACCTATGCGGTCAGCGTGGAGCCGGCGCTGGGCATGATCGGCAGTGGCGCCCAGCCGGTGGCACGCCTGCCCGGGGCGGCGCTGTGCTGTCGCCCCCAGGTCAGCAAGCGCCTGCGTGGGCGCGCCCTGCGGCAGTTGGAAGAAGGCCTGCGCCAGCTACCCATTCCGGTGGTGGGACGCATCGACGCCGATGCGCTCTGGCTGGACCTGCGCCAGCTCGACGATGAAGCGGCCTTTCTCGCGCAATTGCCAGAGCTGCTGCTGCCGGAGATTCGCTAAGAGCCTGTTCAAAGGCTCGCGAGCTAGAGCCAAACAAGGCCTCGGCGGCCCCGCGAAAAGACCTGAGGAAGCGGACCGGGCTCGCGAACGAGTTTACGAGTAGTAAATGAGCATTCCGACCGGGCTGGCGACCCAGGGTCTTTTCAACGCCGTTTGGCCGACGCGCAGCAGCCTTTGAATAGGCTCTAACGAACGACCCAGCGCTGCCGGGCCCAATTGCTCAGCACATCCACGCCCAGCACCAGCACCAGCATGCCGAGGATCACGGTGGCGGCCTGGGCCTGCTGGAACAGGCTCAGGCTGAAGTACAGCTGCTGCCCCAGGCCGCCGGCACCGACGAAGCCGAGGATGCTGGCCATGCGGATGTTGTTTTCCCAGCGATAGAGCAGGTAGGCCAGCAACTGTGGCCAGACCGCCGGCAGGGTGCCGTAGAGAAAGGCCGCCAGCGCGCCACCACCGGCCAGGCGAATGGCCTCGGCGGGTGCCTTGGGGGTGTTTTCCAGGGCTTCGGCGAACAGCCGGCCGAGTACCCCGGCGGTGTGCAGGGCCAGGGCCAGGGTCCCGGCGTTGGGTCCCAGGCCGGCGGCCAGCACCATCAGCGCCGCCCAGACCAGTTCCGGCACGGCGCGCAGGGCATTGAGCAGCAGCCGCGCCAGCGCCAGGGCGCCCAGGCCCAGGCGACCGGCCGCCGGCAGCGCCAGCAGGATGCCGAGCAGCCCGGCGAGCAGGGTGCCCAGCGCCGACATGGCCAGGGTCTCCACGGCGCCGTGGGCCACGGCCGATAGCTGGGTAACGGAGAAGTCCGGCGTGAGAAAATCGGCCAGGAAGCTGCCCATCTGCGCCAGGGCGCGAACGCTCAGCAATTCGCCGAAGGCGGTGCCCAGGTAGCTGGCGGACGCCACCAGGGCGGCGCCCATCGCCAGCACGGTCAGAGCGCCGCGGCCCCGACCCTGACCGCGCTCCACTTGGCGCAGCAGGCGACTGAGCACATCGGCCAGCAGCACCAGCACCAGGAAGGTCAGCAGCAGGCTGGCCACCTCGCCACCGGCGAACATGCGCAGCGACAGGTCCACTTGCTGGCCGAGACCGCCGGCGCCGACGAAGCCCATTACCACCGAGGCGCGGATGGCGCATTCCCAGCGGTAGACGCTGTAGGAAATCATCTCGCCCGCGGCATTGGGCAGCACGCCATAGCCGAAGGCCTGCAGGCGACCGGCGCCCTGCAGCAGCAGGGCCCGCGCCGGGCGGGGATCGACCGATTCGAAGATCTCCGCATAGACCTTGCCCAGCATGCCGCCGTAGGTGATGGCGATGGCCAGTACCCCGGCGGTGGGACCCAGGCCCACGGCGCGGACGAACAGCAGCGCCCAGACGATCTCCGGCACGCTGCGCAAGACGATCAGCACCCCGCGGACCAGTCCGCGGAGCAGGCGCGGCAAGCGGCCTGGACGTCCGCCGCGGGGCAGGGCGGAGATTGACAGCACGCGGGTGGCGAGCAGGGCGGCGGGCAGGGCGATCAGCGCCGCCAGGGCCATGCCCAGGGTGGCGATGGCCAGGGTTTCCAGGGTGGCGCGCCCGAGCACGGCGAGAAAATCGGCGTCATGGGCGGGCGGCCAGAAGCCGGCGAGAAAGTTGCCCATGGTGCGGGCGTTGTCGCCGCTGAAGAGTCCGAAGAGATCGAACTCCGCCAGGCGCAGCGTCGGCCAGGCCAGCAGCAGGGCCAGCAGGGTGAGCAGCAGACGGGGCCGCGCGGCCGGGTCCTGGCGGGGCGAGGTCAGCATCGCGGCAGGTCGAGCGGCGTCTCGGCCGGGGCCGGTGCGGCGGGCGCCCCTGTGGCGCTCAGCCCCTCGTTGGCATAGAGCGCGGCGAGATCGGCCGCGGTGACGGCGCTCGCGGGTTTGTCCCACAGCAGCCGACCGGCCCGCAGACCGAGGATGCGTGGAAAGCGCTGCAGCGCCAGCTCCACATTGTGCAGGCTGGTGACCAGGGTGCTGCCCTGGCGCGCCGCGGCGTCGCTCAGCACCTCCAGGGTATGGCCGGCCAGCACCGGGTCCATGGCCGACACGGGTTCGTCGGCGAGCAGCAGCTGCGGCTGCTGATAGAGCGCCCGGGCGATGCCGATGCGCTGCAGCTGGCCACCGGACAGCTGATCGCAGGAAGAATAGAGGCGATCGGCCAGGTCCAGCGGCGCCAGGGCGGCGGCGGCGCCGTCACGATCCAGGGGATGCACCAGGCTGACCAGGCTGCGCGCCAGCGACCACTGGCCGAGGCGTCCGGCCAGTACCGCGGTGATGACGCGCTGGCGCGCCGGCAAGGGCGGCGCCTGGTGGATGAGGCCGATGCGGGCGCGCAACTGGCGCCGCGCCCGGTTGCCCAGGCTCCAGGGCTCCTGGCCGAGCAGCTCCAGCTGACCCGCGAGCGGTCGCAGCCCGGTGGCCAGCAGGCGCAACAGGCTGGTCTTGCCCGCCCCGGACGGGCCGATCAGCGCGACCTGCTCACCCTCTTGCAGGCTGAGGTCGAGATCGGCCAGGGCGGGCGAGCCGTCGGCGTGTACCAGCGTCACGCCCCTGAGGGCGAGACTCACTTGAGCAGGCCGGCTGCCAGGGCGGAAGCCTCGATGCTCTTGTAGTTGTCCGGCGAGGTCGGCACGAAGCGGCTGGCCGCCTGCAGGTCGAGGATCGCCTTGTCGGCCGGCTTGGCCGGATCCAGGTCGAGAAAGGCCTGCTTGATCTTGGCCGCCAGTTGCGGATCCAGACTGCCGCGCACCGTCCAGTTGTAGTCGTAGTAGGGCGGGGTGGTGGATATCACCCGGACCTTGCTGGTATCGACCTTGCCGGCGTCGACCAGCTTCTTCCACACCGAGGCGTTGAGCACGCCGGCATCGGCCTTGCCCGCGGCGACCCAGGCGACGGTGGCGTCATGGGCGCCGGAATAGGCCACCCGCGAGAAGAACTGCTCGGGAACGATGCCTTCCTGCTGCATGAAGTAGCGTGGCATCAGGCTGCCCGAGGTGGAAGAGACCGAACCGAAGGCGAAGGTCTTGCCCTTGAGGTCCTGCAGGGTCTTCACGGCCGGGTCGGCGGTGATGAACTTGCTGGTGAACTGCTGATCTTCTGCGCGCTGCACCAGGGGGATCATCGGCGCCTTGCGCTGCGCCTGGACGAAGGTGAAACCGCCGAACCAGGCCAGGTCCAGGCGATCCGAGGCCATGGCTTCCACCACGCCGGCATAGTCGGACACCGGGACGAATTTCACCGGCATGCCCAGACGCTGCTCCAGGTATTCACCCAGCGGCTTGAACTTGCGGATCAGCTCGGTGGGCGCCTCGTCGGGAATGGCCGAGACGCGCAATTCGGCGGCGGCGTGGGAGAGCAGGGACGTCAGGGACAGGGCCAGGCCTGCTGCCAGGGCCAGCGAACGCTTGAGCATGGGTTTCTCCGGTTCAATAGCGGAAAAAAAGGGGCTGCAGTATAGGGTGTGGCGCTGTTTTGCGCAGCCGTCACGAGGCCGAAGGCCTTGTGGGAGGCAGCTGTGGAATGACGCGACGGCTCTGGGCAGCGGTTATGCAGCGAACTCGACCCGGCGTGCGAGTCCGCTGCGGTGGTGTCAGGTCGGGCCGGCGAGCGCTCAGGTCTCGTCGAAGAAGCGCTCGTTCCAGTCCACCAGGGGTTGCGGCGCATTGAGCTTCTGGCCGTAGATCACCGCGTAGGCCAGCACGTTCTGCACGTATTGCCGCGTCTCGTCGAAGGGAATGGTTTCCACCCAGACGTCGAAAGCCAGGTGGCGAGCGCCCGTCAGCCAGCGCTTCACTCGCCCCGGGCCGGCGTTGTAGGCCGCCGAGGCCAGCACCCGGTTGCCGTTGAACTGGGCATGGACCATCGACAAATAGGCGGTGCCCAGCTGGATGTTCTTTTCCGGGGTCAGCGCCTGCTGTGGCGAGGCCAGGGGAATGGCGAACTTGCTGGCGGTATGACTGGCGGTGGCCGGCATCAGCTGCATCAGGCCCATGGCGCCCACGCCGGAGCGCGCATCGGCCATGAAGCCGCTTTCCTGGCGGGTGATGGCGAACACCCAGCTGCTGTGCAGACCGCGGGTCTGGGCCTCGCGCACGAAGCTCTCGCGATAGGCGATGGGGAAACGAATATCCAGGTCGTCCCAGTACTTGGCCAGGCTGATGGTGCGGATCGCCGGGAAATACCATTGCATGTCATAGGCCATGCGCGCCTGGGCCACCAGTTCGTCGCGGTTGAAGTGGCGGCTGACATAGAACCACTCGCGGCGGGCGTTGATCGGTTCGCCGCGGGCGATGAATTCCAGGGCGCGCTGCACGCCAGGGGTATTGCGCACCTTGCGCTTGAGGGCGTCGCTGAGCATCAGCGGCTTGTTGTTGAGCTGATAGGGCGCCTTGCTGCGGTCGGCGGCGAGAAAGCCGTAGTAGTCGCGCTCGCGACTGACCTCGGCGTATTCGCGATGCACTGCCGGACTCTGCGGCTGCATCAGCTCCAGGGTGCGGGCCCGCCAGTATTCCCAGCGATTGGCCTTGGCCAGACTCGGCGGAAAGCGTTCGATCAGGGCGTGGGCATCGCTCCAGCGACCCAGCCGCAGGAGCAGCCGGGCACGCCATTCGCTGACATCGTCGTCCCGCAGTTCGGGGTCATAGCGCTCCATCAGCGGCAGCGCGCGCGGATCGAAGTTCTTCGCCAGGGTCAGGCCGATCTGGCGGGCGATGGCGACCTTTTCATCGCGGGTGAAGGGCATGCGCTGGCTGTAGACGTCGAGCAGGCCCATGGCCTGTTCCGGGTCCTGGCGCGCCAGCTTGCGCAGGCCCAGGCCGACCACGTCGGCGAGGCTCTCGCTGGCCGGGGCGAAGGCCTGGACATTGGCGATCTGCTGCGGCTTCTGGGCCACGTCGATCAGCCGCTGGGCCTGGCCGGACAGCGTCGGCAACTGGGCGGAGAGGGTGCGCACCAGGCCGTATTCACCCTTGTCGGCGGCCAGCTTGGCGCGCTCCCAGACCCGCTCTTCGGTGAGCTGGCCGCGCGCTGCCCAGGCCTGGAACAGGCCATCGCAGGTGGTCGGTTGGGCCTTGCCCACCAGCCAGTACTTCTCCGCCAGCTTGAAGCCCTCGCTGGCATTGCCCTGGGCGATCAGGTACTGGCCGTGCAGGCAGTCCAGCTCGGTGAAGTTGAAGTCCGGCGAATAGTATTTCTCGAAGCGATTCCAGTCGCCGCGATCGGCGAGGCTGCGCAGCCAGCGCAGGCGCAGCCAGTTGGACTGCGGCAGATCGCCATGCTCGGCGAGAAAGCCCTCGATCTCGGCATCGCTGGCGCCGGGGACGCGCTTGATCAGCTCGTCGTAGGCCAGATAGGGCTCCAGCGGATAGGTGCGCAATTCGCCGCGATTGGCCAGGTAGACGCTGGCATCACCGCGGTCCAGCGCCGCCTTGGCCTGGTCGTAGAGTTGCCGCTGCTGCTCCAGGGGAGCGGCTTGCGAGGTGGTGGAGCCGATCAGGGGAGCGAGGAGCAGGGGCAGGATGACGAACAGGCGACCGCGCATGGGAATTCCGTAAAAGCTGGATGCGGAGGGGGCGGCGCGCCAGGCTCAGGGCAGGCGGCCGACCGTCACGGGGCAGTCTAGCTTACGTGCCGGCGGCAGGTGGCGAAAGCGTCGGCCATGGCCTGCCGTCGGGCGGTCCGGGCATTTCGCCGGCTCGCACCGACCGGCGCCGGGGCAGGCGTCTCTGCTAGACTGGCTGGCCTTTTTCGCGGAGAAACCCATGGCGCTGCTCAAGTTCACCAACGTATCCCTGGCCTTTGGCGTCACCCCCTTGCTGGACGGGGTGTCCTGGCAGATCGAACGGGGCGAGCGGGTATGCATCATCGGCCGCAACGGCACCGGCAAATCCAGCCTGCTGCGCATCGTCAAGGGCGAGCAGCAGGCCGACGATGGCGAGGTTTGGCGCGCCCCGGCGATCAAGATCGGCGAATTGCCGCAGGAATTGCCCCGGGCCGACGACCGCTCGGTGTTCGACGTGGTGGCCGCCGGCCTGGCCGGTGTCGGCGAATTGCTCGCCGAGTATCACCACCTGACCCAGGACACCAGCGGTGAACTGGACATGGAGCGGCTCATGCACGTCCAGCAGGAGATCGAGGCCCGCGATGGCTGGCGCCTGCAGCAACTGGTGGACAGTACCCTGAGCCGGCTGCAGCTGCCGGCGGAAAAGACCCTTGCCGAACTCTCCGGCGGCTGGCGGCGGCGCGTGCTGCTGGCCCAGGCACTGGTGGCCGAGCCGGATCTGCTGCTGCTCGACGAACCCACCAACCACCTGGACATCGGCGCCATCGCCTGGCTGGAAGACGCCCTGCGCGGCTATCCCGGCGCCGTGCTGTTCATCACCCACGACCGCGCCTTCCTGCAGGCCCTGGCCACCCGCATCCTCGAACTGGATCGCGGCAACCTGATCGACTGGCAGGGCGACTACGCCAGCTTCCTGGTGCACAAGGAGCAGCAACTGGCGGCGGAAGAGACCGCCAATGCCCTGTTCGACAAGCGCCTGGCCCAGGAAGAGGTGTGGATCCGCCAGGGCATCAAGGCCCGCCGTACCCGCAACGAAGGCCGGGTCCGCGCCCTCAAGGCCATGCGCAACGAGCGCAACGAGCGCCGTGAGCGCCAGGGCAAGGCCAACCTCCTGCTGGAGACGGCCGACAAGTCCGGCAAGCAGGTCATCCTCGCCGAGCACATGAGCTATGCCCATCCCGGTGGCGAACCCCTGATCCGTGACCTGACCCTGCTGATCCAGCGCGGCGATCGCATCGGTCTGCTCGGTCCCAACGGCTCCGGCAAGACCACCCTGCTCAAGCTGCTGCTGGGCGACCTGCAGCCGACCACCGGCAAGATCCAGTACGGCACCAAGCTGGAGATCGCCTACTTCGACCAGCTGCGCCTGCAACTGGAGCCGGAAAAGACGGTGATCGACAACCTCGCCGAGGGGCGCGAATTCATCACCATCAACGGCCAGGATCGCCATGTGCTGAGCTACCTGGGCGACTTCCTGTTCAGTCCCCAGCGGGCCCGTACCCCGGTCAAGGCGCTGTCTGGTGGCGAGCGCGCGCGCCTGCTGCTGGCCAAGCTGTTCAGCAAGCCGGCGAACCTGCTGGTACTGGACGAACCGACCAACGACCTCGACGTCGAGACCCTGGAACTGCTCGAAGAAGTGTTGCTGAGTTTCGAGGGCACCGTGCTGATGGTCAGTCACGACCGGGCCTTCCTCGATAACGTGGTGACCAGCACCCTGGTGTTCGAAGGGGAAGGGCGGGTACGGGAATACGTCGGTGGCTACCAGGACTGGCTGCGCCAGGGCGGCTCACCGCGCCTGCTCGGCGTGCAGACCCGTGAGGACGGCAAGACTGCGCCAGCGGCTGCCACGACCGAGCCCGCACCCGCTGCAGCACCCGTGGCCGCAGCAGCCGCGTTGGCCAGGCGCAAGCTCAGCTACAAGGAACAGCGTGAGCTGGACGCCCTGCCGGGCGCCATCGAAACTGCGGAAATCGAGCTGGAAGCCCTGCAGACCGCGATTGCCGATCCCGGCTTCTACCAGCTGCCGGGCGAAGTCACCCAGGCCAAGCTTGCGCGCATGGACGCGCTGCAGGCCGAGCTGGATCGCCTCATCGAGCGTTGGGCCGAACTGGAGTAATCCAGACCGGCCGCGGACTTGGAGCCCGTTCAAGGTCTCGCGAGCCAGAGCCAAACAAGGCGAAAGGACCTGAGGAAGCGGAATTTACAAATGTAAATGAGCATTCCGAAGGTCCTTTCAACGCCGTTTGGCCGACGCGCAGCAGACTTTGAACTGGCTCTTAGGCCTTGTCTTTCTTCAGGGCTACCGCCAGGGTATCGCAGGGCGCGCCGTGCAGCAGGTCGTTGGACGTCGAGCCCAGCAGCAGCGCCAGGCCGTGACGACCATGGCTGCCGACCACGATCAGGTCGCAGCCCTGCTCCTTGGCCATGCGGTGGATCTCCTGGCGCGGCTGCCCATAGGCCAGCACGCAATTGCCAGCCAACTCGGCGTACTGGGTGGTGAAGCCATCCAGCCGCTCGCGCGCCTGCTCGATCTGCTGCTGCTGCAGCGACGACAGATCCATGGGCACGTCACCGCCAAAGGCCATGGCCATGGGTTCGACCACGTGCACCAGCGATACCTTGCTGCCACAGCACTGACCCAGGGCCACGGCGCGACGGATCACCGGTTGGCAATCTTCGGTCAGGTCGACGGCAACCAATATGTGTTGGTAGGCCATACACATCTCTCCTTCATGATGGTGCGCCAGGCCGTACCGTGGCTGGCGCTCGATTCGCAGGCTTCAGGTGCTGGCCGGACAGAACCGGCTGTCGCTCGGCAACTGTTCAGGCAGACGCGTGCCCACTTGTAGTTTTGACTCCAGGAGTCGGGGATAGCTCCACGGCTATCTTGCACAGAAGCGCGTCAAGCTCAAGCGCTCACCACTCGAACCCCCGGCCACGCTTTCCCCTTGCGTCCCAATTGACAAGCGCCCGCTTTTGCCAGAAGGTTGTGCGAGCCGTTCAAACGGTTGTATGAATTTTCGCCCCGGCCCGGCCGGTGCCCTCCACAGAACAATATCGGGGCTGGCGATCTTCGGCTTCCATCCGAAGCCGCCGCCCGCCTTGCGACCAGGACTCAAGGGAGACCCGCTGATGATTTTCGAAGGCAAAGCCCTTTCGGTGCGCGACGTGGAGGACGGCATCGCCGAACTTCGCTTCGACCTCCAAGGCGAATCGGTCAACAAGTTCAGCGCCATCACCCTGCGTGAATTCCGCCAGGCCGTGGATGCCCTGAAAGCCCACGCCGGCCTGCGCGGCGTCATTGTTACCAGCGGCAAGGACGTCTTCATCGTCGGCGCTGACATCACCGAATTCGTCGAGATGTTCGGTCGGCCGACCGAAGAGTTGCAGGCCGGCATCGCCGAGATCAACCGCATCTTCAACGACTTCGAAGACCTGCCGGTGCCCACCGTGGCCGCCGTGGGCGGCATCGCCCTGGGTGGCGGTTGCGAGATGACCCTGGCCGCCGACTACCGGGTGCTGAGCAGCGCCGCGCGTATCGGCCTGCCGGAAGTCAAGCTGGGCATCTATCCGGGCTGGGGCGGCACCGTTCGCCTGCCGCGCCTGATCGGCAGCGACAACGCCATCGAGTGGATCGCCTCCGGCAAGGAAAACGACGCCGCCACCGCTCTCAAGGTCGGCGTGGCCGATGCCGTGGTCGCCCCCGAGCACCTGTTCGACGCCGCCCTGGACCTGGTTCGCCGCGCCGCCGCCGGCGAGCTGGACTACCGCGCCAAGCGCAAGCCCAAGCTGGAAAAGCTGCAGCTCAATGCCATCGAGGCCATGATGGCCTTCGAATCGGCCAAGGGCTTCGTCGCCAGTCAGGCCGGTCCGCACTATCCGGCGCCGCTGGAAGCCATCAAGGCCATCCAGAAGTCCGCCAACTACGGCCGCGACAAGGCGCTGGAAGTCGAAGGCGCCGGTTTCGCCAAGATGGCCCAGACCTCGGTCTCCGCCAGCCTGGTCGGCCTGTTCCTCAATGACCAGGCGCTCAAGCGCAAGGCCAAGGTGCTGGAGAAGCAGGCCGCGCCGGTCAAGCTGACCAGTGTGCTGGGCGCCGGCATCATGGGTGGCGGCATCGCCTACCAGTCCGCGCTCAAGGGCACCCCGATCCTGATGAAGGACATTCGCGACGAAGCCCTGGAGCTGGGGCTGAGCGAAGCCAGCAAGCTGCTCAACAAGCGCGTCGAGAAGGGCCGCCTGGAGCCGGCGAAGATGGCCGAGGCGCTCAATCGCATCCGGCCGACCCTGTCCTATGGCGATTTCAAGAGCGTCGACCTGGTGGTCGAGGCGGTGGTCGAGAATCCCAAGGTCAAGCAAGCCGTACTGGCGGAAGTGGAAGGCCAGGTGCGCGAAGATGCCATCCTCACCTCCAACACCTCCACCATCTCCATCAGCCTGCTGGCCCAGGCGCTCAAGCGTCCGGAAAACTTCTGCGGCATGCACTTCTTCAACCCGGTGCACATGATGCCCCTGGTCGAGGTGATCCGTGGCGAGAAGACCAGCGAAAGGGCCATCGCCACCACCGTGGCCTATGCCCGCCAGATGGGCAAGAACCCCATCGTGGTCAACGATTGCCCCGGCTTCCTGGTCAACCGCATCCTCTTCCCGTACTTCGGCGGCTTCGCCGCGCTGCTGGCCCAGGGCGCCGACTTCCAGCGCGTCGATCGGCTGATGGAAAAATTCGGCTGGCCTATGGGCCCGGCCTACCTGATGGACGTGGTCGGCATGGACACCGCCCACCACGCCCGCGACGTCATGGCCGAGGGCTTCCCCGAGCGCATGAAGGAAAGCCGGAAGACCGCGGTGGACGCCCTTTACGAAGCCCAGCGCTTCGGCCAGAAGAACGGCAAGGGCTTCTATGTCTACGAGACCGACAAGAAGGGCAAGCCGAAGAAGGTCGCCGACCCGGCCGTGGCCGAGGTACTGGCACCGGTCACCTACGAACAGCGTGAATTCACCGACGAGCAGATCGTCGAGCGGATGATGGTGCCGCTGTGCCTGGAAGCTGTGCGCTGCCTTGAAGACGGTATCGTCGACAGCGCCGCCGAAGCCGACATGGGCCTGATCTACGGCATCGGCTTCCCGCCCTTCCGGGGCGGTGCGCTGCGCTACATCGACAGCCTGGGCGTGGCCGAATTCGTCGCCATGGCCGACCAGTACGCCGACCTCGGGCCGTTGTACCACCCGACCCCCAAACTCCGCGAAATGGCCGCCGCTGGCCAACGCTTCTTCGGTTGAGCCTGGAGTAAAGAAATGAGTCTGAATCCGAGAGACGTCGTCATCGTCGACTTCGCCCGCACGCCCATGGGCCGTTCCAAGGGCGGCATGCACCGCAACACCCGCGCCGAGACCCTGTCGGCGCGGCTGATCGACGCGGTCCTCGACCGCAATCCCCAGGTCAATCCGGCCGAGGTGGAAGATGTGATCTGGGGCTGCGTCAACCAGACCCTGGAGCAGGGCTGGAACATCGCCCGCATGGCGTCGCTGCTGACCCGCATTCCCCACACCAGCGGCGCCCAGACGGTAAGCCGCCTGTGCGGCTCTTCCATGAGCGCCCTGCATACCGCCGCCCAGGCGATCCAGACCGGCAACGGCGACGTCTTCGTCGTCGGCGGGGTGGAGCACATGGGCCACGTCGGCATTATGCACGGCGTCGATCCGAATCCCCAGCTGTCGCTGCATGCCGCCAAGGCCTCCGGCATGATGGGCCTGACCGCCGAAATGCTCGGCAAGATGCACGGCATCACCCGCGAGGCGCAGGACCAGTTCGGCTACCGCTCGCACCAGCTGGCCTGGAAGGCCACCCAGGAAGGCAAATTCAAGGACGAGATCATTCCCCTGGAAGGTCACGACGAGAACGGCTTCCTCAAGGTCTTCAGCCAGGACGAGACCATCCGTCCGGAAACCACCCTCGAAGGTCTGGCTGCTTTGAAGCCGGCGTTCAACCCCAAGGGTGGTACCGTGACCGCCGGCACTTCCTCGCAGATCACCGACGGCGCCTCCTGCATGCTGGTCATGTCGGCCCAACGCGCTCAGGACCTGGGCCTGCAGCCGCTGGCCAGGATCCGCTCCATGGCCGTCGCCGGCGTGGATCCGGCGATCATGGGCTACGGTCCGGTCCCGGCCTCGCAGAAGGCGCTCAAGCGCGCCGGCCTGACCATCGCCGACATTGATTTCATCGAGCTCAACGAAGCCTTCGCCGCCCAGGCCCTGCCGGTACTGAAGGACCTCAAGGTGCTCGACAAGATGGAGGAAAAGGTCAATCTGCACGGGGGCGCCATCGCCCTGGGTCATCCCTTCGGTTGCTCTGGCGCCAGAATTTCAGGCACGCTGTTAAATGTCATGAAACAGAATGACGGCACCTTCGGCCTGGCCACCATGTGTGTGGGTCTCGGCCAGGGCATCACCACGGTGTTCGAACGCCTGCGCTGATCCGCCGCAGCGTGCGTCATCCGACCGGGGCGCCCCCAGGGCTGCCCCGGTTTTCTTTTTTCGAGGTGGAACATGGCATTGCAGACGGGACTCTACCGGCACTACAAGGGTCAGCAGTATCGGGTGCTGGGTCTGGCCCGGCATTCCGAGACCGAAGAAGAGCTGGTCATCTATCAGGCGTTGTATGGTGAATATGGTCTCTGGGCGCGGCCCCTGAGCATGTTTCGCCAGAGCGTCCAGGTGGATGGCGAGCAGGTGCCGCGCTTCGCGCTGATCAGCGTCGAAGCCGATCCCTTGGGTCTGGATGCCACGCCGCAGCCTTGACCTTGCCGACATCGCCACTATATATAGCGGTGCCGCGTTGGCCGACCGCCCCCGGCGCACCAGACTGAAATCGTTCTGGTCCTCCATCCGCCGTTCCGGCGCTCGCCTTTCGCTCGCTCACCGCCTTCAAGCAGGAATCTGACTCTCCCATGGGTAAATCGCTGGTCATCGTGGAATCCCCGGCCAAGGCCAAGACCATCAACAAGTACCTGGGTAACCAGTACGTGGTGAAGTCGAGCATCGGCCACATCCGCGACCTTCCCACCAGCGGCGCCGGCACCGCCAAGGAGCCCGCCGCCAAGACGCGCAAGACCGCCGCCGAGGCGCCCGCGCTGTCACCCAAGGAAAAGGCCCGGCGCCAGCTGTTCGCCCGCATGGGTGTCGATCCGGAGCATGGCTGGAAGGCGCACTACGAGATCCTGCCCGGTAAGGAAAAGGTGATCGAAGAGCTGCGCCGGCTGGCCAAGGACGCTGACACCGTCTATCTCGCAACCGACTTGGACCGCGAAGGGGAGGCCATCGCCTGGCACCTGCGGGAAGCCATCGGCGGCGACGACTCGCGGTACAAGCGTGTGGTCTTCAACGAGATCACCAAGAAGGCCATCCAGGAGGCCTTCTCCCGGCCGGGCGAGCTGGACATCAATCGCGTCAATGCCCAGCAGGCGCGCCGCTTCCTTGACCGCGTGGTCGGCTACATGGTCTCGCCGCTGCTGTGGTCGAAGATCGCCCGCGGTCTGTCCGCTGGTCGAGTGCAGTCGGTGGCGGTCAAGCTGGTGGTGGAGCGTGAGCGCGAGATCCGTGCCTTCGTCCCCGAGGAATACTGGGAAATCCACGCCGACCTGGCCACGCCGAAAAAGGCTCAGGTGCGCTTCGAAGTGGTGCGCGAGAAGGGTGAAGCCTTCAAGCCGCTGAACGAAGCCCAGGCCAAGGCCGCCCTGACCAAGCTGGAGAAGGCTGCCTATCGCATCGCCAAACGCGAAGACAAGCCGACCAGCAGCCGGCCCTCGGCACCCTTCATCACTTCCACCCTGCAGCAGGCCGCGAGCAATCGCCTGGGCTTCGGGGTGAAGAAGACCATGATGATGGCTCAGCGTCTCTATGAGGCCGGCTACATTACCTACATGCGTACCGACTCGACCAACCTGTCGGGCGATGCCATCGCCATGGCCCGCGGCTACATCGAGAGCGAATTCGGCAAGCAGTACCTGCCGGAAAAAGCCAATGTCTACGGCAGCCGCGAAGGTGCCCAGGAAGCGCACGAGGCCATCCGTCCGTCCGACATCAACGTCAAGCCCAACAGCCTGTCGGGCATGGAGCGTGATGCCGAGCGCCTGTACGAACTGATCTGGCGTCAATTCCTGGCCTGCCAGATGCCGCCGGCCGAATACCTGTCCACCACCGTGACTGCCGCGGCGGGTGACTTCGAGCTGCGTGCCCGTGGCCGCATCCTCAAGTTCGACGGCTATACCCGGGTCCTGCCGCAGCAGAGCAAGCCGGGCGACGATGACGTACTGCCCGAAATGAAGCAGGGCGAGGACCTCGGCCTAGTCAAGCTCGATCCGAGCCAGCACTTCACCAAGCCGCCGGCCCGCTTCTCCGAAGCCAGCCTGGTCAAGGAGCTGGAGAAGCGCGGCATCGGCCGGCCGTCGACCTATGCTGCCATCATTTCCACCATCCAGGATCGCGGCTACGTGACGGTGCACAATCGCCGGTTCTATGCCGAGAAGATGGGCGACATCGTTACCGACCGGTTGAACGAAAGCTTCGCCAACCTGATGGACTTCAGCTTCACCGCCAACATGGAAGGCAATCTGGACAACGTCGCCCAGGGCGAACGGGACTGGAAGAATCTGCTCGACGAATTCTATGGGGATTTCAAGCAGAAGCTGGAATACGCCGAAGCGGGCGAGAAGGGCATGCGCGCCAACCAGCCGACCCTGACGGACATTCCCTGCCAGCTCTGCGGCCGGCCAATGATGATCCGTACCGCCTCCACTGGCGTCTTCCTGGGCTGCTCCGGTTACGCCCTGCCGCCCAAGGAACGCTGCAAGGCCACCATCAACCTGGTGCCGGGCGACGAGATCGCCGAAGACGACGAGGGCGAATCCGAGTCCCTGGTCCTGCGCGGCAAGCATCGCTGCCCGATCTGCAGCACCGCGATGGACGCCTATCTGATCGACGAGCACCGCAAGCTGCACGTCTGCGGCAACAACCCGGACTGCCCGGGCTACGAGATCGAGGAGGGCAGCTATCGCATCAAGGGCTACGAAGGCCCGTCGCTGGAATGCGACAAGTGCGGCAGCGAGATGCAGCTCAAGACCGGCCGCTTCGGCAAGTTCTTCGGCTGTACCAACCCGGCCTGCAAGAACACCCGCAAGCTGCTCAAGAACGGTGAGCCGGCGCCGCCGAAGATGGACGCCGTGCCCATGCCTGAGCTGCGTTGCGAAAAGGTCGACGACACCTATGTGTTGCGTGATGGCGCTTCGGGCCTGTTCCTGGCGGCCAGCGGCTTCCCGAAGAATCGCGAAACCCGTGCGCCGTTGGTCAGCGAACTGCTGCCCCATCGCGACGAGATCGATCCCAAGTACCATTATCTGCTCAGTGCCCCGGTGAAGGATGGCGAGGGTCGCCCGGCGGTGATCCGCTTCAGCCGCAAGACCAAGGAGCAGTACGTGCAGACCGAGGTCGAGGGCAAGCCCACCGGCTGGAAGGCCTTCTACGACGGCAAGAAGTGGCAGGTGGAAGAGAAGCGCTAGGGCCTCTGGCTCCGGCGCGAGACAGGTGGTCGGCGTGAGTCGACCCGAGGAGAAGGGCATGGCCAACGAGCGTTACACCCGCACCAACCAGAAGCTCTATTTCGCCGGTCTGGGCCTGGACAGCTGGCGCTCGGCTCAGGCGGCGCCTTCCGCGCAAAGCCAAGGCCGCATCATGGCCGAGCGCGAGGCCTGCCTGTTTCACCTGCATGGCGCCCTGCTGGGCCTCTGTCAGGAAGTGGCGGGTTTCTACCGTCATCCCACCCTGGAGGCCACGTCGCTCGCCGTCCTGCTCTCACCCGAAGCCCTGAACGAGGCGCCCAGTCCGGAAATGGGTGAGCTGGTGGAGCTGGCTGGCAACCCGGAAACCTGGCTGGCGCGGCTGATCGCCGAATACCAGCGGTTGCTGCAGCCGCCCCAGGCGCCACGACGGCCCAAGCAGGACCCGACGCTGGCCTTGATCGAGGCAGTCAGCCTTGAGCCGGCGGAGCCGGAACTGGGTCTTGAAGAAGTGGACGCCTGGCGCGAAAGCCTCAAGCAGACGGCGCTCAGGTTCCGTGGTGCCATGACCGAGTGGTAGACCTGTTCCACCAGCAACTCATCCGAGGCCATCAGGATGCTGGCCTTGCAGACCGTCGAAAAAGGCTCAGGCAAGTCAGCCTCTCAGACCCCATGCTGTTACACTATCCGCTTAGCTGTGGAGATACTGAATGACTACTGCCTACCTGGAAATCGTTGAACTCTCCGATGGTCGCATCGTGTTGCGCCGTACGGACGACGAGGAAGCCCTCGTTACCCTTGAGTTTTCCAGCGATGCCAAGGATTTCCTGCATGGACAGCAGATAGAGGTGGCCAAGGCCATGTTCAATCTGGGCGTGCAGATGGCGGGTCGCCTGGCCGAAGGCGACAGCCTCCAGCGTGATGATCAACCGCGCGTCCTGCACTGATACTTCTCTCGATCTGGCATTCCACACTGGAATGCCGCCACTACAGGCCATGTTGGCGCCTGCTTCCTAAGCGAACCTGACGTTCAGACTCTGGCTGTTGCCCTGAGCCGCGGCGCGTGCCAGTTGCTGCTTGCCCGCATCGCTCAGGTCGTGCAGCCAGCTGATCACCGTATGACTCTGCCCCTTGCGCAACACCTCGCAGGCCAGTTGCAGGGTCTTGGCAGCGCTCGGCGTCTGCAGCAGCAGCACGCGCTCTGGATTCAGATGGGTACTGCGCAGCCAGGCGTTGCTGAGCAGCGACGGCGGCGTGACCAGGGTCAGCCAGCGGGCATCGTCCTTGTCGCTCAGTTGTCGCAGGATGGGTGCGAGCAGTTGCAAGCACTGCTCCTGGCTACCGTGCAGAGACATCTCGCTGAAGGTGTCCGGCAGCGGGGCGGCCGGCAGCTCCCGTGCCGGCCTGCCGGGCTTGGGCAGAAAGGCGGTCAGCTCCTGCAGCAGGAGCTCGGGTGCCAGATCCAGCTCTTGAACGGACGAGCGCGGTGCATCGAACATCAGGGGAAATTGCATGGCGACCTCCTGGAGGCGACTCGATCAAATCCACTTGAGATCATGTACCACGGATACATGACGTCACTGTGCTCAGCCTGGTCTTGAACGCTTTCCGGAGCGCGAACAGATATCCCCGATCAAGACTTCGGCGTAAGGCAAAAGGCGTGATAACGGCTGGCCCGAGGGCCAGCCTTAGACGTTAGCGGCGGATGACGCCAACGCTTAACCCTTCGATGGCGAATTCCTGGGTGGAAAGATCGACTTCGATAGGGGCGAACTCGGGATTCTCTGCCAGCAGAGTGACCTGGTTGCCCGAGCGCTTGAATCTCTTCACGGTCACCTCGTCGCCTACCCGGGCCACGACGATCTGGCCATTATGCACCTCACGGGTCACATGGACGGCCAGGAGGTCGCCATCGAGGATGCCGACGTCTCTCATGCTCATGCCCTTGACCCTGAGCAGGTAGTCGGCACGGGGCTGGAAGAAAGCCGGATTGATAGCGCAGTTCTCTTCGACGTTCTGTTCGGCCAGGATGGGCGCGCCCGCGGCAACCCGACCAATGACCGGCAGACTCTCGTCGGCTTTGCGCGTGGCATCCAGACCCGGGATGCGGATGCCCCGGGAGGCGCCCGGCGTCATCTCGATGGCGCCCTTGCGTGCCAGGGCCTTGAGGTGCTCCTCGGCCGCATTCGGCGATTTGAAACCAAGCTCCTGCGCGATCTCCGCGCGGGTAGGCGGAAAGCCATTGGCTTCGAGGCAACGCTTGATGAAGGCCAGGATCTCGGCTTGTCGCGGTGTCAGTTTCAGCATGATGCACGTCGCGTCGTCTAATGATGCTGTGATTATATACAGTAACTCCGGGTGGTAGGCAAGGCCGCCGGCCATGCCTTCGGACGACAGGCCGGATTCACCGCAATCTGCCTCCCGGCGTGGATCGCCGGGCCTTTCACGCCTTTCTAGAGAGCCCTCGGGTCCAGCTCGCGATTGACTTGGATTCCGTTTGAAACATATGTTTCAAACGGAATTCATCTATCGGGGAAGGTCATGGCGCAGTCGGATACCGTGGAGCGCATTCTGGATGCGGCCGAGCAGCTGTTCGCCGAGCGCGGCTTTGCCGAAACCTCGTTGCGACTCATCACCACGCGCGCCGGGGTCAACCTGGCGGCGGTCAACTATCACTTCGGCTCGAAGAAGGCGCTGATCCAGGCGGTGTTCTCGCGCTTCCTCGATCCCTTCTGCTTCAACCTGGAGCGGGACCTCGATCAGTGGCAGCCTAAGCATGGCGAGGACGTGAGCCTGGAGGCGCTGTTGAATCTGCTGGTGGATCACTCCCTGGCCATCAAGCCGCGGCATGGCAATGACCTCTCGGTGTTCATGCGTCTGCTGGGCCTGGCCTTCAGCCAGAGCCAGGGCCACCTGCGCAAGTACCTGGAGCAGACCTACGGCCGTGCCTTCCGCCGCTTCCTGCTGCTGGTGAATCGAGCCGTGCCCGAGATCCCGCCGCTGGAGCTGTTCTGGCGCGCCCACTTCATGCTGGGCGCGGCGGTGTTCAGCATGTCCGGGATCAAGGCGCTGCGGGCGATCGGCGAAAACGACTTCGGCGTAGATACCCATACCGATCAAGTGTTGCGACTGATGGTGCCCTTCCTCGCCAGCGGGATGCGCGCGCCCACGGCGATGCACGCGCCGGAGCTGGCCCAGGCGCAGTATCGGCCACGGCGGCCGGTGGTCGCGGAGACGGCCGAGAGCTACTAGGCTGCGAGGCCGGCGGTGCCTGGGGTAAGCTTGCGTCCCTTTCACGGCGCCGTGCGCCGGAGCATTCGGACGAGGTACCCATGCAAGGCTCCCTGATGGTCGATATCGCTGGCACCTGGCTCACCGCCGAGGATCGCCAGCTGCTGCGCCAGCCGGAGGTGGGCGGACTGATCCTGTTCGCCCGCAACATCGAAACCCCGGGGCAGGTACGGGAGCTGTGCCGCGCCATTCGCGCGGTGCGGCCGGAGCTGTTGCTGGCCGTGGACCAGGAAGGCGGTCGCGTGCAGCGTCTGCGCCGCGACGTGGTGCGGCTGCCGGCCATGGGTCAGCTGGGCGGGCGCGCGGACAGCGCGGAACTGGCCCGCCTCTGCGGCTGGCTGATGGCGACCGAGATCCTGGCAGTGGGGCTGGACTTCAGTTTCGCCCCGGTGCTGGACATCGACCATGGACGCAGCCAGGTCATCGGCGCCCGTTCCTTCGGCAGTGCCGACCAGGTGATCGAGCTGGGTAGCGCCTTTATCGCCGGCATGGGCGACGCCGGTATGGCCGCCACCGGCAAGCACTTCCCCGGCCATGGCTGGGCCGAAGCCGACTCCCACTATGCCATTCCCACCGACGAGCGCGATCTGGACACCCTGCTGCGCACCGACCTGCGCTCGTTCCAGGCTCTCTTGCCGAGCCTGGGCGCGGTGATGCCTGCTCACGTCATCTATCCTGCAGTGGATCCCCAGCCGGCCGGCTTTTCCCGCCGTTGGCTGCAGGACATCCTGCGCGGCGAGCTGGATTACCAGGGCGTGATCTTCAGCGACGACCTGTCGATGGCGGGTGCCCACGTCGCGGGGGATGCCGGCCAGCGCGTCGAGGCGGCGCTCTCCGCCGGCTGCGACATGGGGCTGGTGTGCAATGACCGTGCAGCGGCCGAGCTGGCCCTGATCCGGGTGCAGCAGCTGGGCGTCTCGCCCGCGCCACGCTTGGCCAGCATGAGAGCCCGCCGCCTGGTGGATCTCGATTACCGCCAGCAACCGCAGTGGAGTCTTGCCCTGCGGCGGCTGCGCCAGGCTGAACTCATCTAAGAGTCTATTCAAAGCCTGCTGCGCATCGGCCAAACCACGTTAAAAATGCCCTGGATCGCCAGCCCGGTCGGAATGCTCATTTACCATACGTAAACTCCACTTCCTCAGGCATTTTCGCCTTGTTTGTCTCTAGCTCGCGAGCCTTTGAACAGG
>NZ_WHOV01000102.1:0-19776 GCF_009765395.1 Pseudomonas sp. BAV 4579
GGCATTTTCGCCTTGTTTGTCTCTAGCTCGCGAGCCTTTGAACAGGCTCTAAGGACGTTTCCATGACTACCTACGCCATCATCGGCGGTACCGGTCTCACCGCGCTCGCCGGCCTGGAGCTGGACCAGGCCCAGACCTTCGAGACGCCCTGGGGTGCGCCCTCGGCGCCCGTGCAGCGCGGCCACTATGCCGGCCGACCGGTGCTGTTCCTGGCGCGCCACGGCCATCCGCACCGCATTCCGCCGCACCAGGTCAACTACCGCGCCAATCTCTGGGCACTCAAGGAAGCCGGCGCCGAGGCCATCGTCGCGGTGAATGCCGTGGGCGGTATCCATGCCGCCATGGGCAGTGGCCATCTGTGCGTGCCCCACCAGCTGGTGGACTACACCTGGGGGCGCGGCCATACCTTCTTCGAAGGCGCCGACCTTGCGCATGTCACCCACATCGACTTCAGCTTTCCCTACGACGAGTCCCTGCGCCAGCGGCTGCTGAATGCGCTACGCAAGCTGCAGCTGCCGCACAGCGACCATGGCGTCTATGCCGCCACCCAGGGACCGCGGTTGGAGACCGCAGGGGAAATCGTCCGGCTGGAGCGAGATGGCTGCGACGTCGTCGGCATGACCGGGATGCCGGAAGCGGCCCTGGCGCGCGAACTCGCTCTGCCCTACGCCTGCCTGGCGCTGGTGGTGAATCCGGCGGCCGGCAAGGTGCAGCGGGAAATCACCATGGCCGAGATCGAAGCGGTCCTGGCCAGCGGCATCGACGAGGTGCGGCAGGTGCTGGCCGAGGTGCTGACGGGCTGATAGCGACGAGCCGCTCCCGGGGATACCCGGGGAGCGGCTCGTCGCTCAGCTGGCGGCGGGCGTCAGGCGATCGAACAGGGCTTCCAGGACGTTGAAGCGCTCTTCCGCCCGCTCCATCGGCACCTGGAACTTGAACAGGGTCGCGCCCTCCAGCCGGTATTTCTTCGGCTGCGCCTGGATCATCTTCACCAGCACCAGCGGATCCACCTGGGTATCGGCGGCGAATTCCAGCCGCCCGCCCTGGGGGCCCGCATCCACCTTGACGATGCCCAGGCCTTCCGCGCGCAGCTTGAGCAGCGTCAGGCGCACCAGATTCTTGGTCGGTTCCGGCAGAAGTCCGAAGCGATCGATCATCTCCACCTGCAATTCCTTGAGAGCGTCTTCGTCCGCTGCCGAGGCGATGCGCTTGTAGAGGATCAGCCGCGCATGGACATCGGGCAGGTAGTCTTCCGGGATCAGCGCGGGGACGCGCATGTTGATGTCCGGACCGCCCCCCAGGGGCTTTTCTAGGTTGGGCTGCTCGCCCTTGCGGATGGCCTTGACCGCCCGCTCCAGCATTTCCATATAGAGGGTGAAACCCACCGCCTGGATCTGCCCGCTCTGGCCTTCGCCGAGCAGCTCGCCGGCGCCACGGATTTCCAGGTCGTGGGTCGCCAGGATGAAGCCGGCCCCCAGGTCCTGGGCGCCGGCGATGGCTTCCAGGCGCTTTTCGGCATCCGGCGTCATGCCCTTGCGGGGCGGCGTGAGCAGGTAGGCGTAGGCCTGGTGGTGACTGCGCCCGACCCGGCCGCGCAGCTGGTGCAGCTGGGCCAGGCCGAACTTGTCGGCGCGCTCGATGATGATGGTGTTGGCATTGGGCACGTCGATGCCGGTCTCGATGATGGTCGAGGCCACCAGCACGTTGAATCTCTTGTGGTAGAAGTCGCTCATCACCTGTTCGAGATCGCGTTCGCGCATCTGCCCGTGGCCGATGCCGACGCGGGCCTCGGGCACCAGCTCGGTCAGTTCCCGGGCGCGCTTCTCGATGGTCTTGACCTCGTTGTGCAGGAAGTACACCTGACCGCCGCGCAGGAGTTCGCGCAGCAGGGCTTCCTTGATCACCGCGTTCTGCTCTTCCATGACGAAGGTGCGCACCGAAAGCCGGCGGGCCGGGGGCGTGGCGATGATGGACAGGTCGCGCATGCCGGCCACCGCCATGTTCAGGGTGCGCGGAATCGGCGTGGCGGTGAGGGTGAGGATGTCCACCTCGCTGCGCAGCGACTTCAGCTGTTCCTTCTGACGCACCCCGAAGCGGTGCTCCTCGTCGATGATGGCCAGACCCAGGTCCTTGAACTTCACATCGCCCTGCAACAGCTTGTGGGTGCCGATGATGATGTCGATCTTGCCATCGGCCAGCTCGCGCGCGGCGGCGGCGACTTCCTGGGTCGACTTGAAGCGGCTCATCACCTCGACGCGCACCGGCCAGTCGGCGAAGCGATCGCGGAAGCTGTTGTAGTGCTGCTGGGCGAGGAGGGTGGTGGGGACCAGCACCGCCACCTGGCGACCGCCGTGCACGGCGATGAAGGCCGCGCGCATAGCCACTTCGGTCTTGCCGAAGCCCACGTCGCCGCAGACCAGGCGGTCCATGGGCGTGCCCGCCAGCATGTCCTTGTGCACCGCCTCGATGGCGGCCTGCTGGTCCGGCGTTTCCTCGAAGGGGAAGCCGGCGGAGAAGGTGGCGTAGTCGACGGCCGGGTCCCTGAAGGCATAGCCCTTGCGCGCGGCGCGGCGGGCATAGATGTCGAGCAGTTCGGCGGCCACGTCGCGCACCTGTTCGGCGGCCTTGCGCTTGGCCTTCTGCCAGGTCTCGGAACCCAGCTTGTGCAGCGGCGCCAGGGCATCGTCGGTGCCTGAATAGCGGGCGATCAGGTGCAGGCTGGCCACCGGCACATAGAGCTTGGCGTCGTCGGCGTATTCGAGCAGGAGGAATTCCTGAGGCTGGTCGTCCAGCTCCAGGGTGATCAGGCCCATGTAGCGACCGACGCCATGATCGATATGCACCACCGGCGCGCCTTCGCGCAGCTCGGTGAGGTTCTTGATGACGTTCTCGCCGGCATCGCGACCCTTCTCGCGGCGGCGGCGCTGCATGATGCGCTGGCCGAACAGCGGATTTTCCGGGATCAGGGCGACGCCGGCGTCATCCAGCACCAGGCCCTCGTCCAGCGGCGCCAGGGCGATGGCGATGCGCTCGGCGCTGGCCTGGAAGGCCGCCCAGCCCTCGACCTGGCCGGGGCGCAGATTCAGCCGGGCCAGCAACTCAAGCAGCACTTCGCGGCGACCGGCGCTTTCCGCGGTGAACAGCACCCGGCCGGGGAAGTCGGTGATGAAGTGCTCCAGGGCTGCCAGCGGCTGGCTGGCCTTGGCATCGATGGCCAGGTCCGGCAGGGCGCTGGCGCCGAAGCGCTCACGGCCCACGCCGGATTCCAGGTCGTCCGCGCCAATCACCACTCGCGGCCAGTTCTTCAGGCGGGCGAAGCAGTCTTCCACCGGCAAAAAGACATCGGCCGGTGGCAGCAGCGGCCGCTCCGGATCGACCCGGCGGTCTTCATAGCGATTGCGGACATCGGTCCAGAACTGCTCGGCGGCCTGTTCGATACCCGGCAGGGAAAACACCTGGGTGTTGGCCGGCAGATAGTCGAAGAGGGTCGAGGTCTCGTCGAAGAACAGCGGCAGGTAGTACTCAATGCCCGCCGGCGTGATGCCGCTGGCCAGGTCCTGATAGATGGGGCAGCGGCGATAGTCCACGTCGAAGCGCTCGCGGAATCGCGCGCGAAAGCCGGTCACGGCTTCTTTATGCAGCGGAAATTCCCGCGCCGGCAGCAGGCGGATGCTGTCGACCTTGTCGATGGATCGCTGCGTTTCCGGATCGAAGGTGCGCAGCGTCTCGATCTCGTCGTCGAAGAGGTCGATGCGGTAGGGCAGGTTGCTGCCCATGGGGAAGAGATCGATCAGGGCGCCACGCACGGCGAACTCGCCATGTTCGTACACCGTGTCCACATATCTATAGCCGGCTGCTTCCAGCCGTCCGCGGGTGGCTTCCACGTCCAGGCGCTGGCCGACGTCCAGCACCAGGCTGCTGCCGAGCAGGAAACGGGTGGGTGCCAGGCGGTGTAGGGCGGTCGCCAAAGGGACTACCAAAATACCGTGGGAGAGCTCCGGCAACCTATAAAGAGTCGCGACGCGCTGGGAGATGATGTCCTGGTGCGGCGAGAAGACATCGTAGGGCAGCGTCTCCCAATCGGGAAAATTCAGCACTGGCAACTCGGGCGCGAAGAAGCGCAGTTCCTGCTCCAGGCGATCAGCGGTCTGGCTGTCCTGGGTGATCAGCAGGGTGAAGCGGCGAGTCGCGGCCTTGGCGGCTTCAGCGATGGCGAGGGCTAGCGCGGCGCCGGGCAGATTGCCCCACTGCTGGCGGCCGGCGGTTTCAGGAATTGACGGGGTACGCAAAACTGACACGCGGGCGGAACTCCGGTGGATTTCGGGAGGGTTGGGATTGTAACGACCGGGCTTTCGCGCTGTCAGTGCAGCGACGCGCGTCGATTGCCTGGGAGAGGCAGCGCGGTCATAATGTAGTTCCTTTTTTCAGCTCCTACATAGGGAAGGATTTGTCGTGAGTCAGAAGCCTGAGCAGTGCCTTGAAGAATGGATCGATCGCGAAGCGCTCGCCGAGGCCATGATTCCCCTGATTGGTCAGCTGTACCGTAACAACAATGTTGTGACCTCGATTTACGGTCGCGGTTTGGTCAACCGTTCGGTGATCTCCATTCTCAAGGCCCATCGGTTCGCCCGCCAGATCGACAACGTCGAGCTGTCCGTGCAGGACACCTACCCGCTGGTGAAGGCCCTGAGCGAACTGGAACTGGGCGCCGCCTCCATCGACCTGGCCCGCCTGAGCCTGAAGTTCAAGGCCGAAGCCGCCGGTCGCGACCTCAAGGACTTCCTGCGCAGCGAGCTGTCTGCCGTGGTCGGCAAGCAGGGCGTCGAGCAGCGCAAGGGCAAGGACGTCGTGCTCTACGGCTTCGGTCGTATCGGCCGGTTGCTGGCGCGCATCCTCATCGAGCACCAGGGTAGCGGCGACGGCCTGCGCCTGCGCGCCATCGTCGTGCGCAAGGGCGCCGACAACGACCTGGTCAAGCGTGCCAGCCTGCTGCGTCGCGATTCCGTGCACGGTTCCTTCGACGGCACCATCACCGTCGACGAAGCCAACAGCACCCTGTGCGCCAACGGCACCCTGATCAAGGTGATCTACTCCAACGATCCCACCACGGTCGACTACACCGCCTACGGCATCCAGGATGCCATCGTGGTCGACAACACCGGCAGATGGCGCGATGCCGAAGGCCTGGGCCAGCACCTCAAGTGCAAGGGCGTCTCCCGCGTAGTGCTGACCGCACCCGGCAAGGGCAGCCTGAAGAACATCGTGCATGGCATCAACCATGACACCATCACCGCCGAAGACACCATCGTCACCGCGGCCTCCTGCACCACCAACGCCATCGTGCCGATCCTCAAGGCGGTCAACGACAAGTACGGCATCGTCAATGGTCACGTCGAGACCGTGCACTCGTACACCAACGACCAGAACCTGATCGACAACTTCCACAAGGGCGATCGCCGTGGTCGCAGCGCCGCGCTGAACATGGTGATCACCGAGACCGGCGCCGCCAAGGCCGTGGCCAAGGCCCTGCCGGAACTGGCTGGCAAGCTGACCGGCAACGCCATCCGCGTGCCGACGCCCAACGTTTCCATGGCGATCCTCAATCTGAACCTGGAAAACGGCACCAGCAAGGACGAGATCAACGAGTATCTGCGCGAAATGGCGCTGCACTCGCCGCTGCACAAGCAGATCGATTTCGTGAACTCGCCGGAAGTGGTCTCCAGCGACTTCGTCGGCTCCCGTCATGCGGGCGTGGTCGATGCCGGTGCCACCATCGTCAGCGACAACCGTGTCGTCCTCTATGTCTGGTACGACAACGAGTTCGGCTACAGCTGCCAGGTCGTGCGGGTGCTGGAAGAGATGGCGGGGGTCAATCCGCCGGCCTTCCCGGCCTGAGTCTTGCGTCCTAGGGCTTGTCTGAAGAGTCGCCGACCGAGCGCAGGCCTTTTCAGGCAAAGCCTTAGGCAAGGCTGACTGGCAAGAAAAAACGGGAGCCCTGGTGGCTCCCGTTTTCGTTTTGACCGGGTTTTGCGCCACAATAGCGGCCCGTGACAAGAGGTCGCAGCCCCTTGGGGGCGATCTCGCGTCGGATCCGGCCTCGCATGAGGCGGTCCGGCTCCAGCCGTCGCCTGCGGACGGCTAACCTTCTGAGGAGAAAGCATGGCGGTCTATAGCTACGACGTGGTGGTACTGGGTTCGGGACCGGCCGGTGAGGGCGCGGCGATGAACGCCGCCAAGAATGGCCGCCGCGTGGCGGTGGTGGACAATCGCCAGGTGGTCGGTGGCAACTGCACCCACCTGGGCACCATTCCCTCCAAGGCGCTGCGCCATTCGGTCAAGCAGATCATCCAGTTCAACACCAACGAGATGTTCCGCTCCATTGGCGAACCGCGCTGGTTCTCCTTTCCCGACGTGCTGCGCAGCGCCGAGCGGGTGATCGCCCGGCAGGTTTCATCCCGTACCGGCTACTATGCGCGCAACCGGGTCGACCTGTTCTTCGGCACTGCCAGCTTCGCCGACGACAACACCATCGAGATCGTCAACCTGCGCGGCGACCTGGAGCGCCTGGTGGCCAAGCAGGTGGTCATCGCCACCGGTTCGCGTCCCTATCGTCCGGTGGACGTGGACTTCAGCCATCCGCGCATCTACGACAGCGACACCATCCTGTCGCTGACCCATACCCCGCGCCGACTGATCATCTACGGCGCCGGGGTGATCGGCAGCGAATACGCCTCCATCTTCAGCGGCCTCGGCGTGCTGGTGGACCTGATCGACAACCGCGACCAACTGCTCAGCTTCCTCGACGACGAGATCTCCGACGCCCTGAGTTATCACCTGCAGAACAACAATGTGCTCATTCGCCACAACGAGGAATACGAGCGCATCGAAGGCCAGGAAAACGGCGTCGTCCTGCACCTGAAGTCCGGCAAGAAGCTGCGCGCCGATGCCCTGCTGTGGTGTAACGGCCGGACCGGCAACACCGACCAGCTGGGCCTGCAGAACGTGGGCATCTCGGTCAACAGCCGGGGCCAGGTCACCGTCGACGAGAACTACCGGACCTCGGTCGCCAACATCTATGCGGCGGGCGACGTCATCGGCTGGCCGAGTCTGGCCAGTGCCGCCTACGACCAGGGGCGTTCGGCGTCGGACAACCTCCTGCACGACAACAACGGGCGGGTGGTCAACGACATCCCCACCGGCATCTACACCATTCCCGAGATCAGTTCGCTGGGCAAGACCGAGCGCGAGCTGACCCAGGAAAAGGTGCCCTACGAGGTCGGCAAGGCCTTCTTCAAGAGCATGGCGCGGGCGCAGATCTCCGGCGAACCGGTGGGCATGCTGAAGATCCTTTTCCACCGCGAGACCCTGCAGGTGCTTGGCGTGCACTGCTTCGGCGACCAGGCGTCGGAGATCCTGCACATCGGCCAGGCGATCATGAACCAGGAAGGGGCAGCGAACAGCATCCGCTATTTCGTCAACACCACCTTCAACTACCCGACCATGGCCGAGGCCTACCGGGTGGCGGCGTTCGATGGCTTGAATCGGCTGTTCTGACGTCTCGGTCGGAAAGGCATCGCGGCCATGGGCCGCTCCTACGGTGACGTCCGTGCCTGCAGGAGCGGCCCATGGCCGCGATTCTTGGCAGGCAGGACGCCTACCCCAATGTCCGTCGCGCCAGGCTCGGGAAGTCGGTGATCAGACTGTCCGCGCCGAAGTCGGCCAGGCGGCGCATCAGGCTGGCGTCGTTCACCGTCCAGACCGAGACATGCAAGCCCTGGCGCTGCGCCTTGAGCAGCCGTTCCGGGGTGCACAGCGTCCAGTTCAGCGCCAGCAGGTGGCAGTCGTAGTGAGCGGCCACCTTGAGCGGATCCAGCCAGGCGTATTCCGCCACCAGCCCACGCGCCAGATGCGGCGTATCGCGCTGTAGGGCGCGCAGGACCTCGCGCGAGGCGCTGGTCACGGTGATCCTGTCCGGCAAGCCGAATTCCTCGACCAGCTGGGCGATGGCCCTGACGGTCTGCGCCGCTCGCACCCGCGAGGCGCTCTTCACCTCCAGCTGCCAGTGTTCGAAGGCGCACTTCTCGAACAGTTCGCGCAGGGTCGGGATAGGGCAGGGGCGTGGCCAGACCGGGCCGCCCTGGCGGGCATCCAGGGCGACCAGATCGGCGACGGCCTTTTCGCTGACCTTGCCGCCTCGCCCGGTGGTACGTTTCAGGGTCGGGTCATGAATCACCACCAGCTCGCCGTCCCGGGAGAGGTGCAGATCCAGTTCGCAGCGCCGGACGCCCAGCTCCAGGCACAGCTCGAAACCGGCCAGGGTATTTTCCGGGGCTTCGCCGCGGGCACCGCGGTGTCCGTAAATGAGGGTCATGGGGGCTCCTAGGGTGACGGGACCGGGCGCCGCGGTTCACGGACCGCGTCCAGCACCCGATCGTTTTCGAAATAGACGCTGAGATCTCTGTAATCCCAGCGGCGAATCGCCGGGCGTCCGACTGGCGGATGCTCCTGGTCGGGCAGGCCGAAGCGCTCCAGGACCTGGCTGCGACTGTCGCCGCGCAGCGGCAGCGCGGTATTGCCGTCGCCCTGCTGGCCCAGCGGGATCTGCAGGGTCTCGGCCCAGCCGGGCAGGGCGATGCCGAGCAGCAAGGCCGCCAGCCAGGGGCGTTTCACGCCTCGTCTCCGCGGTCGGCGCGGCGTACCCGGGCCTGCTGACGCAGGACATGGCGCGCCAGCAACTGGCGCTGGGCGTCTTCCAGGTCGATGAAGCTGGTGCCGATCTCGTACCCGCCGGCCACGGCCTGGCAGCCGGTCACCTCCGCCAGCACCTGCAGACCCAGGCCCTGAGGCGGCAATGCCATGCGCAGGTCCAGTCGGGTGCCCAGGGCGTAGCGCTCGGCATCGACGAAGGCCAGGCCGCCCTCGGACAGCACCACGTCGCGAGTGGCGCCGCTGTCGTGCAGCAGATTCCAGGTAAAGGCCTGGCCGAGCAGGTCCAGGCGCTTGTTCACCAGGCGCAGGCAGGCGGTGACGGCGCGGTCGCGCTCGTCCAGATTGCGCAGCAGGTGGCGGGATTCGAATTCCAGCTGATGCAGTTCGCTCAGGAGTGCGAACAAGGGCGCGGTCTCGCCGGGGACCCCGTCGGCAGGGCTGATTTGCAGTGCGATACGGTCGGTGATTCTGTAGAACTCTCGTCTGTCCAAGGGCTACCCACCAGGAATACAGCAACATCAAGGGTTAGCGGGGTGCCAGAGGTTCCCCGTAGGCGCTAAACTGGTACACCTGGAAGACACACGATGACTCAGATGGCCTCTCCATATCGGCATCCTACTACAGGCGTTTACTACATACGGAGGAAGGTCCCGAAGGATCTCCGCGAGGTCCTCCCTGAGATCTATAAGCGGACCCTTAAGACCAAGGATCTCTCTCAGGCAAAGGTCCGCTTTGCTCAAGCTTGGATTGATTCCGAGAAGCACTTTGAGGAAGCCCGCGAGAGGCTCCGATTGACGGAAGCTCCGCCAGAGGTACCAGAGCGGGACATCCAGCAGATGGCCGCTAGGTGGTTTCGGAAGACTCTTGATGAGATGGAACGGACCGGAGACTTCACGGCATTGCTCGCGCCTACAGGAGCAGCCGAGGACACGCCTGAGACCCTGAGGAGTCACCTGAGGGGGAATGAAGTCCCTGAGGGTTGGTTGGAGAGTGTTATCGTCGAAGAGACGGAGAAGGTTGGATTACCGGAGCTGGACCCCATGGCGCCTCTCTACAGGCGTCTCTACCGGGCATTCTCTGAACATCTGCTCCGCCTTTCAGAGCTCGCCCAGAAGCGCCGCGAAGGGGATTGGGTCACCGAAGCCCCGCTCCTGAAGGAATCCCCACTGAGCTTCGAAAAGGAGCTGAAGGGGAAAACCCTGATGACGGTGTTTGAGCTCTACCTGGCCGACCGGAAGAGAGGGGAAGGCGACACGCGTAGTTATCAACGCTCCGCCAGTACCTACCGCTCCAACCTGGAGGGCTTCGTGGAGCTCTACGGGGATCTCCCTGTTTCCGCCATTGATCGTCAGAAGGTCCAAGAGTACCGGCAGGACCTCCTTCAGCTTCCAAACAAAGCCCCAGGCCTGCGGGGACTGAATATCAGAGAGCGGATAGCCTTGGCCGCCTCTGAGGATCTTCCCTTGCTGGCAATGAAGACCGTCAAGGTGAAGCTGATGATGCTATCGGCTGTGCTTGGCTATGCCGTTGAGATGGGTCTCCTCCAGGAGAATCCCGTGACGGCCTCTGGAGCATCAAAGCGGCTCGACAAGGCGGCAATGAAGAGAGCGAAGGTGGCTCCCAAGGATTACTCCATGGAGGAGCTCGTGAAGATCTTCCAGGGCCCTGCGCACACGGAGGGATGGAGGTCTCCCCGTGCTGATCTGGGTGAGGCGCTCTATTGGGTGCCACTGCTCGCGGCCTACACGGGAGCCCGAAGGGAGGAGCTCTGTCAGCTCTACGTGTCTGACGTGAAGACCCATAAGGAGGGCATTCGCTATCTGAGCATCCTTGAGGCGGACGACGATAAAGGGCGCACCGTGAAGACTCAGGGGAGCCGCCGACTCGTACCCTTGCACCCGGACCTCATTGCGCTAGGGTTCCTGAAATACCTCGAAGGGCTCCCGAAGGGTGGTCAGTTGTTCCCAGGTCTTCCCGCTGATTCGGGCGGCTGGTACGGGATCAAGTTCGGTCTCCACTGGGAGCGGTACCTAAGAGACAAGGTCGCCCTCAAAAGCTCGGCTAAACCGGCACACGGGTTCCGCCATGCGTTCAAGACCCTCAGCCGATCCACGGGGATTCCTGAGGACGTCCATGATGCCCTCACGGGGCACTCCGATGGCTCGGTAAGCCGCAGCTACGGGCAGATGCCCTTGAGCCGCCTGGCTGAGGAGATGACGAAATTCCCGAGCATTGCCAGGGAAGCGGGGCTCCTTTGAGCGAATCGCGCTGTGCAATGTGTACGGGTCGCCAGTTCTGAGGCGGAGCCCAAAGAGGGATCGAACGGGGCGTTACTAGGAAGCTCATAGGGCGTGATGTCATGGCGGCATCATCCCTGCGCCCATGGTGAAGTCTGGTCCCCTTTACCGGTTAACAGTCCGAGCTGTGGGACAGGGAGCATCGCCATCGAGGTCGTCCCGTCAGTGTTGCCTATGGCGGGGCCAAACAGTCTGCGGAAGGCTTAGGAAGTCGCTAGGGCATCCACAAGGGCACCAAGCGCTTGAGCGAGCTCAGGAGAAAGGTGATAGCCAGCAGCAGCCGAAACAGCGGCCAGAAAAGCCCAGGTACGTTTGTCTTTAGCCAATGAGCCCAGGGCTGCGAGGATCTTAGCAGCCTTCGAAGCTGCAAGAGTTTGCGGTGTCGCATCGGTCATAGTGTCTCCTTATCAGAATTGAATGCCTTGTAGGTAATCTCTATCTGGCTTAGGTGAGGAGAAACTGCCGCCTTATAGGTGAGGAGAAACTAAACGGTTATAGCTTTGCTTCCGCAGACTGTTTGGCCCCGCCATAGGCAACACTGACGGGACCGCTCTGACAACCTACGGAGCCTCGCTGTAACTCTTGATAACTCTCCCATCAGTGCCCTGTTGAGCCAGCCAACTGGCCTTCTTGAACTCCGGGCAAGATGAGCGACCTTGGAGCCATTCGAAGGAGACCGCATGGTTCTGGAGGTGCTCGTCCAAGGTCTGCCACAGTTCAGCATTCTCTACGGGCTTTTTATTCGACTTCCTCCATCCGTTCGCCCTCCATTCGGCCAAGCGTGTAGCAGCGCTGGTAATGACCATCTCGTTATTAGAGAAGATACGGACGCTGGTCCGAGGCTTACCCGTGAGGACCTCCAATGCGGCAATCATGGCGAGCATTACAGCCTTATTGCTCGTGGGTCTGTTCTCGTCGATGGGCCTCGCGAGTTCCAAGGTGAGCCCCTGGGGGTTGATGAGAAATGCGCCAAGGCCAGCATAGGCGAGTAGGGCGCTGTTGTTATGGCGGCAAGCGCCAGCAGCATAGATCCGGTACATAGTGGGTTCTTCGATGGATGGGCCTGTGGGGAGCCCAAGAGGGAGGGGGTGACTGAGACCATTACCCGTTGCAGGTAGTAGCGGGTGGTGCGGATGGCTGTTCTTCAGGAATGCTCAGATGTCCGAGTACCCTCGGCGACCTGAGGGATAACTTAAGGATCTCCATAGAGGCAGGGACAGGGGATGATGATATTTGGTCTCCATCCCTTGAGTCTCAAAGCTACAGGGGCCCAAAAGGCCCAGGCGGTCCCGTTGTTATAATGCGGCCGAAATTCCCAAGGCATCGCTCCCTAGTGCCGCCGCCAAGATTGCGTGGTGCTGGTCATAAGGTGGGAGCATGGAGTCGATATCTGTCCATGCGTGCTGGCCGTAAACTGGCGCATTTTCGCCCTCCATTTCCGCCACGATTTCGGCTGGCCGGCTTCGTAGCAGATGTGGGATAGACAGCTCTACTGCTTTTACGTAGCGCCGCGCGTGTCTTTCGGCTAGACCTGTCAGGTTCCCCACTGTGAGGGTCGAAACCTCAGCCAGCGACGTGAGCACTAGAAGGAGGGTGGATAGGGACAGGGGCATAGACTTCCCGGCGCTTGCTGAGCTTCGGTCATGCCAGTCGAGCCGCGCAATTCCTTCCAGCACGTCCATAGCCCACCACGGGTATGCCCCCCAAGTAGATGTAGGACCAAAGTAGCCATGGAAGGGGTTAATGATCGCTTTCGCAGGCCGTCCTCTCCCGGAGCTGGTCGCAGCAAGCGGCCGTTTCGGCTTTAGCCGGATAGAGATTGTCTCAATGAGTCTGTCCGCCTGAGCTCCTATCTTCGAAGATAGCGCCGCTAGTTCTTCTGCTGACAGAAGCACCGTAGGCTGCTTGTTCATACTGCTTTTATCCTGTGGAAGAAAAGGCCATCCCTGGCCCGTATCTGTTACTCGTAGGCCCCGTGTTCCATAAGCCACCCTAGGGCGCCCTGTGTCGCCGGGTCATTGGGCAAGATCCCTTTGAGGTTCCTCAGCAGAGCTACCTTCTGGCGCTCCACCTGCTCCTCATCGAGATCACTCCGAAGGAGGTTCGCCAGGTTCACCGGAACGCTCCCGAACTGCTCCGCATATTTCACGGCGGGCAAATTCGCCCAGGCGTCACTGATCCCCAGAGGCTTCCAAGCCTTGGGCGTCTCCGTTGCGTCTAATTCGGTGTCGCGAGTGGTCCGCCCCATGCCAGCGTAGGGAAGTCCAATAGGACTCCCTAAGGTGTCATACGCCATGCTCGGGCCGGCCATGTAACTCGAACGTTTGAGGGCTCCGATAGCCAGCGTTCCCAAGTCCCAATCCCCCGAATCGGAGTCATAGCCCATGGCGTTCTTATAGAACTGGCTACGCTTCTCCTCATCACGGATCGTCTGGCCACGGATAGCCGCGAAGGCGGCGACACCCAAGCCCGAAAGGCCCACGGATAGGACCGCCTGGAGGGCCTCATCCACGTCCCCGTTCTTGATCCGGTTAGCCCCCCGCAAAAACTTCTTCTCAAGGGACCGCATGGAGAATGTCTGGAACTGGGTTACAAAGGCGATCAGCGAAGACTTCCCAGAGTCCGCCCAAATGAAGGTGTCTCCCAAGGAGGGCCGCTGGATCACGTCAGTAGCTGCGATGTCACCCATCCGGCGAATCTCCGAGACCACCTGAGGAGTCCCCTGGAGGAACCTCCCGGCGTCGAAGCTCAGGCGTCCCTTCTTGTCCAGCTTGGAGCTCGCTTTGACGTGGCTGAGCACCTCCTTGAACTGCTTGGGATCTACCGCCATGTGCTTCAGCTTGAGATCCGCGAAGACCTTGGAGGGCTTCCCGTGGGCGTGCCGAACGAGCTCCGCTAGGAACTCTTCCTGGGCTGCCTTGACGATCCGGTTAGTGGTGGCCCCGAGGAGCTTCGCTGAGGGGGCTACCTGGGCTAGCCGCTGGGTGCCAGCCTTGAAGGCAGCGATGGGAGCAATCGAGGTCTCCTTGGCGATGGCGTAGGTGGTGTGTAGGTGCGAGGGATAAACGACATCGTGGATCTCTTCACCCCAGAGGCGGTTCTGGAGCATCCGCAGGTCATCTGCCGTGGCCTTTCCTCGGGCCACCCGCTGGAACATCTCACCGACACCGGGGAGGGCCTTCACGAAGAAACCCAAACCATAGTTGGTCAGGCCGGCGGCGATCTCGGTGTAATTCATGGGGCCCATATAGGCCGACTTCGCCACGAAGGATAGGTTAGTGAGGCCCTGCGCCAAGTGGTCGAACCACGACCCGTCATCTGGTCTCAGGCTCATTCCATACATCTTCTTGGCAGCGATTTTCAGGGCGCTCAGGTCCCCCTTCAGATATCTCTCTAACTCTGGATTCGTCTGCTTGGCTCGTGCGATTTGCTCCTCAATCCGCGAGAGTCGTTCGAGGTAACCCGGCAAGCCACGGTCACCGAGACCTACGGACATCGCAAGATCCCCTGCGGTCCTCTTGTGGTAGCTGTGGAGGATGGAGCGCACGTCACCGCTTCGGAGGTCCTTGTTGATGGAGAACGTCGAGCCGTCGGCCAGGGTTATCTCCCGGTCCACCGAGAAGATCCCACGGGCTTTCATGAAGTCAGGCGCTTCCTGTGCATCTGTTGATCGATAGAGATGGGCCTTGATACGGCTCATGTCCTGATCGATGTAGCCGAATGCCTGCTTTCTGGCTTCCCCCAGGGCCCACCTGCGGAAGTCCGGGGTGAGCTTGCCAGCCTCATCGGTGGCCTTTAGGAGTCCATCGGAAGCCTGCTTCTCATACGCCTGGACAGCCTTCTCGCGAACCTTGGGGTCCCCGAGGGAGGCATAGAGGGCCCTGCCGGTGATCTCTTGCAGGCGCTCATCGCCGCCCACCTTGGCCGATGCACGGGCCACCTTGGCGGTGTCCATGATGACCGGGGAGTAGCGCTGGACGCCTTTCCAGGTATCCGGGTTCTCGATGATGTCTGCCCCGTGACCGAACCGGCCTGCGGGGGTGAGGACATCCCCGATGCGCTTGTCATAGAACTTGCCCATCAGGTCCGCCGCCTGGGTCACCGACTCGGGCATCCCATCGGCCTTACCGCTCTCCCGAGCGATGGTCACGAGGTAGCCGAACTCCTCTTCCAGCTCAGTCTTGGATAGGCCACTAGAGCGTTTGCTCTTGATGTAGTCCTCAACGTGGCGGGAATAGGTGGAGTCGACATCGAACCACTCATTGTCCAGGTTCCGCTTGACCTCTTCGCCGGTCATCCGGTCGAGGCCCGAGGTACCGTCCTTGTACTGCTTGTCGTTACGGAAGAGCCCCAGGGCTGTCCTGCGGATCTCCTCGTTCTGACTGGACCGCATCCGCTCCCCGATGGTGGAGAGACGGGAGACAGGGTTGTAGGTGTCCGCCATATCGGTGAGCCCGTTGAGCCCATCGTATTCCTTGGCGATCTGATCCTTGGAGACCTTCGGGCCGTCCTTGGGAATCGACGCCAGGCGCTTCTTGACGTACTCACCTTTCGAGACCCTCGCCTCAGACCCTTCAGCGTAAAAGCCGAGATCCTGGGCCTTCTTGCGGAGGGCCTCCTGGGCAAGGATC
Source organism: Pseudomonas sp. BAV 4579 (assembly GCF_009765395.1). Classification (NCBI taxonomy): domain Bacteria; kingdom Pseudomonadati; phylum Pseudomonadota; class Gammaproteobacteria; order Pseudomonadales; family Pseudomonadaceae; genus Pseudomonas; species Pseudomonas sp. BAV 4579. The sequence goes on from NZ_WHOV01000102.1 coordinate 15,638, forward strand.
TTCTCGGTCATCGGACCGGGCGCGTAGGGTTGCTCAGGGATCACCCCGAGGTCTTCGAGGTGCTTGGAGGTCTCAGCGTCCTCGACGTATCGGAAGGAGTCCATGGGGTTGTTCCGACCGAGAGCCATCTTGACCCCCGCGGCGACCCCGTGAAGGGCTGCTCCGCCTACTGCACCCGCGAGGATGGCGCTTCGGTAGTCTGCGTCTACGCCTGTGGAGGATTCCCGGAGGGACTCGGTTAGAGCTCCTGTAGCGGCACCTTCTGCACCAGCTCCCGCCGTACCTGCAAGGATGCGAGCTGTCCCAGGGTTAAACAGTCGGCCTGCCGCTGCACCGCCGCCGGGGATCAAAAGGGTCCCATAGGTCACGGGGTCGCCTAGCATTTCCCCCAGCCCCCCGGTGATGCTCGTGAGGATGCCCCCACGAGAGTCCGCTGCGGCACTAGCGCGGTTCTCCTTGGCTATCTCGATGAGGCTTTCTAGATCGTCCGAAGAGTAGGCATGGCCGAAGACGAATTGAGCTCCTGCCTCGCCAATGCCTGCGTCCTTCACTAGCTGGAGATCCTGGGCGCTTGGGGACCAGTCGAGGTCCTTTTCAGTTATCGGAATGGTGACCCGCTGAGCACGGATGTCAGAGCCCATGGAGGAGCGCTGGAGGCCCTGCATGAAGGTTTCCCAAGAGGATCGCTCAGCATCCGTCCCGAGCTCTTCGGGGGTTGCGGTGGCTACCCGGTCGATAGCGCTATCTGGAAGCGGAGCAGCCTGGCCGAAGTCGATCCGGCTCAGTGGGCGTGTACCATTTTGGTTCCATCCGCCTTGCTGGCGTCCGAGGATCTTCGCGAGGTACCCACGGGTTTCCGAAGGGATCTCCGCGTTCTCGATGACTCCACCGGCCCGGTCGAGCTTCCGCTGGAGTGCCGTGGGGCCCATGTTATAGGCGGCCAGAGCGAGCTCCTCTGAGCCCCCGAAACGCTTCTTCAGGTCGGCCATGTAACGGGCCTGAGCAGGGATAGCTTTCTCGGGGTTGTGGAAGTCTTCCTCGGTCTCCAGGCCATAAGCCTTGCCGGTACCGGGGATAAACTGGGCGAGACCCCGTGCCTGACCGTACTTGGTCATAGGGCCTACCGCTTCGGGGTTCCAGCTCGACTCAGCGAAGCCTTGACACTCCAGAAGGTCCGGGCTCACCCCGTACTGTTCTCCAGCGGAAACGTAGAGAGCCCGATAAGGGGAGTCCTCGGAGGTGCGTGTGTTGATGGTCATGATGTGTGCGTGTTCCGTTTAGTGCTGCCGCCTGGTTTCCCCACGGCTGAGCCTCCAGCGCCCCACACACGGGGCAACTCAGACGAACTCAAGCAGCAGGACTAAAGGGGCTGGATAAGGGGGAGGGGTGAAACGCTGTAGGGGATACAGCAAGAGGGCCCGAGGGGGCGGGCCCTTGGTGCGTGTTACAAGCCGCTAGACGCAGCTTGGTTAAGGGCATCAATAGAGCTTCGAGCTGACGCCTTCGACTGGGCAGCGTCCTTGACTGCCTTCTCCGCGCCTTCAGCATTCTTCAGGATCGCAGCCTCCCGGCGCTTATCTGTGAGTGCCTTCGCGCCTTGTTGAAGGTCAGTGGCCAGGATCGTCAGCGGGGTTTTCCCAGGGGCTCGAAGGAGCAGTGACCCATTACCTGGAACGTAGTCGGGCATGACAGTTTCCGGCTTGATCCCGTTGCGGATGGCGTAGTCTGAGAGGCTCTCCGCGAGAACATCCATCCCGGCGTTCACCTGGTCTTCTGCCCGGACATCCGAGAAGAAGGAGGTAGGGATAGGGAAGCCGTTGAGGCCGACGTGGTACTGCGAGAAGGCAGCGTCTGCTTTCTTTAGAGCGTCCTCTTGGGGAATCCCTAGAGTCATCAGGCCGTTGGTCATGGTCCGCATGTAGGTCTGGGCGTATTCACTCCCGCCAAGGTTCTTAAGGCTGTCGTTCTTCCCGATGTACTTGGGTCGGATGGCCTCATCCTTCAGGACCTTCTCAATTCCTCGCGTCTGGGTCTTCCGAGCTTTTTCGTCCAGCTTGTGCCAGTTGGCCTGGCCCAGAACCATATCCTTATAGCTGAGCCCCATGGCGCCGAGGCGCTCAAGCGAGTCCAGCTTGGCTACGGCTTCAGTGTCCCCACCGATCACCTTGCGGAAGGCCAGAGGGTCAGCCTTCTTGAGGGTGTTCATGGAGGCCAGTGCGGCAGGCTCCTTGATGTCCTCGGGACGCATCAGCCCCTTGGAGATCCTCGAAGCGTCCACTTCCATGCTGGCTGTGGTGTCCTTCCAGTAGTCCTTGACGGTGTTCGCGATGTACCCGTTGGGCATGTACGCGGCCAGCTTCAAGAGCTTCTCCGGCTGCGCCTGGTAGCGCTCCAGGAGACCCCGCTCCATGAGGAGAGCATCTTCCTTGGTGTAGGCACCCAGCTCGGGGTCCTTTGGCATGACCTCATAGGACTGGGCATCGAGATTACCCGCGAGGTACCGCCCGGCTTCCTGCGTCAGGACAGCCACACGGGCCCCCTGGAGCTGAGCCTTAGCGTTCTGCGTCTGGAGCTTCGCTGCCTGGACGGCCAGCGTGTGCTTCTTCTGGGAGATCTCCTGGGTGAGCTGCCGGGACCGGGCTGTCTCGCTACCACCGGACCGCTGGACCTCCTCCTGGTGGAGCTGGAAGAGCCCCGTGAGACCGTTAGGGTCATCCTGGAGGTTCTGCACCTGGACGTTCCAATTGAGGTTCGCTTCGGCGTCAGTCTTGATCTGGTGGTTGAGGGCCTTCTGCCGGAAGTTCTCCAGCTCATCCCCATCATAGAAGTCGCGGACAGTCTGGGAGGTCCCAGGGACTTTCGCGGTCAGGAGACGATCGATGGTCTGCACGCCATTAGGCTTACCTGCCACCTGGTCGAGGGTCGAGCCCACGTCCCTCAGGAGATCCGGGAGGTCCTTGTAGACGCCCGTTTCGTAGCCCTGCTTCCAGGAGTCCTCAGCAACACCAGCGGCAAAGTCTGGGCTCTGGTTGACGGCCTGGGAGAGGAGGGCATTGCGCCCTGAGGAGTGGAGGATCTTGGCCTGGGCCCGGTTCCTGCGGTCCGTCTCCTGGGTCTGAAGGCCTGTGATCGTGGAGATCTGGCGCTCAGCATCTCGGAACATCCCGTTGGTGAGTGCAGTGTCATCCTCAGCAAACCCCACGGTCTTCGCGATGTCCGTCCGCATGGACTTCATCTGCGCGTAGTAGTCCTCGACGGCCTTGGAGGAAGCGCTGGTCAGGACGTTACCTTCAGCGTCCAGCTCATCCTTGTAGTGGCCGCTCTGGATGTTCGAGGCGATCTGGTTCTGGACAGCAACCCCCGCGTTGAACCCGTGGAGGTACCTCAGGCGTGCCATGGCGATTGGATCGTCCTGGAACGGGAGGTTACCCTCCTGGGCTGCCTTGCGGAATTCCTCAGGGGACACCGACTTCATCCAGTTCTCGGCTTTCTGCTTGGAGGTCTGGGAGTCAATGGCCTGACTGCGGAGGTTCGCGTTGATAGCCTGACCGGCTGCCTGGCGGAGGCCCGCGAAGGAGTCCGAAAGGGGGGTGCTGTGGGGGATGTCTGGAGCGGTCACCCGGAGCTGCGATGTAGGCTTAACGCCGCTGACTTTCTCGCCAGGCGCGAACTGACGCCACACCTGGTAGGCGGTATTGAGCTCGGTCATTGGGAGACTCCCGCAGGCAGAGCGAGCTTCATCACAGCATCCGCATACCAGCTCGCGAAGGACTGCCGGTCGGAGCCCTCACTGGGCATGAGGTAAGAGCCAACGTGGTTGAACTGCGTCAGAGGTAGCCAGGCAAAGCTCTCGGACGGGAGGGGAGCTGTCAGCCCCTTCGCTATCCGATCACGCCAGGTGATGTCCTCAACGGCTATACGGTTGAAGGCAAGCAAGGCCTCCGCGAGCTTCTCCTTCGGAACCCCCAGGGCAGCCGTAACGCTCTTGAGGTCGATGTAGCCGAACGGGTGGAAGTGGACGGGATGTCCGTTGTAGTCAAAGCGGATGGAATGCTCGGGGCCAGAGCCTGGAGCGGATCTGTAGTAATTCATGGTGTGTGATTCCGATTAGTGCTGTCGCCTGGGTCCCTTCCGCACAG
>NZ_WHOV01000103.1:0-5273 GCF_009765395.1 Pseudomonas sp. BAV 4579
ACCCTCCTGCTTACGCAGAATCTAGTGTGTTGCGTTCACCGGTTGAATCCACAGCCCAAAGCTGCCTTTGCCGTAGGGCAGCTACCGGCCAGAAGCGGAGGTCGACAAGCGACCGCTACCGACTCTTTGCGCGCATTCACTGATTGGTTCCTCCCAGTGTTTCCTTAAATTCCTCATAGTATTGATCTGCCATTGCCCGTAAGGACCGGCCGATATTGGCGTACTCGTATTCGTTAAGGTTAGCCAGGGACACCCGGGCAGCGGGTTGCTTGGTACCGAACCCCTTGCCGGGTAACAGCACGATGCCGGTCTCCTTCGCGATTCTGAACAGGAGGTCACCACTGCTGAAGCGCGCTTTTACCCAAGCGGCAAACTCGTCGCCATGTATCTTGCGCGCCAAGTCTTCCAGGTCCAGAAGCGTGTAGTAGTCAACGGCATTCGGATCGCTGTCAGGCTCCACGCCCAACTCACGATAGAGCGCCGCTTCGCGGCGGCGTACCAGTTTCTTGAGCTCGGCTTTGTAGCCGTCGCTTTCGTCCATGAGAGCGAAGAGCGCGAACAGCACCATTTGCACTTGCTGCGGGGTGGACAACCCTGCAGTGTGATTCAGGGCGACTGTACGGCTGTCCGCGACGATGCGGTCAATGAATTTGAGGTCTCGAACATTCGGCAAGAGCGTTCCATAGCGATGGTCCAAGGAAACTTTCGCCGCCTCGGGCAACGTCGAGAGCGCCTCATCGAAAACGCTGTCCTTGTGCGTAGCGATTACGCCTAGGCGCCAGCCGGTGGCACCGAAATACTTAGAGAATGAATACACAAGCATGGTATTGCGAGGGCATATAGCGAACAGGGACCGGAAGTCGTCGGCGAAGGTGCCATAGACATCGTCGGTCAGAATGAACAGATCCGGGCGGGAGTCCGTGATAATGCGGGCAACCGCCTCGAGCCCGCGGTCGTCCATCTTCACGGAGGCCGGGTTGCTGGGGTTGATACAGAAGAAAATCTTTATCGCGGGATCCTTGAGCTTATCCAGCTCCGTATCCGGGTACTGCCAGTTGGCGTGCGGGTCTGCGTCGATGTGTACCTGCTCCAGCCCAAATTCTTCCAGCTCCGGAATTTCAATATAGGGCGTAAACGCGGGCATCCCGATCGCGACCTTGTCGCCCCGTTTAAGCAAACCATTCTGCTGTAGCGAATGAAAGATATAGGTCATTGCGGCCGTACCGCCTTCCACAGCAAACAGGTCTATTCTTCCGGCCGGAACGAAGCCACCGATCATTTCCTTCACGATGTAATGGCCCACGACCTGCTCGGAAATTCTGAGCATGCGGGGTGGCACAGGATAGTTCGCGCCCAGAATGCCTTCGACCATCTCGTGCAGAAACGCAGAAGCCGAAAGCCCCAGTTGGTCCCGGACGTAGCTAAGGCTCCTGGCGAGAAAAAGCACCCCGGGTTGGTCACGGTGCTCAGCGGTATACCGTTCGAAACGTGCCTCGATGCCATCAATCTGCGGTAGCCCGCCGACCCCGTGGGGCATGTAGGAATAGGACAACTCGGCTTCGCTCGTGGCGAAGAGGCCAAGGCGGAAAAAGGCGCGTCGGGGCAGGGTAGACAGGAAGTTTGGATTGCCCCGACCTGCATTTAGCATCAGATGGTTTTCAGTACCGGAGGCCAGCTTGATCAGTTCATCTTTGAGTTCGAATGGACTCAGCTTGGCGTACTGGGCGTACTGGGCGTAATCGTCGTTCTTGGCAATTTCGTCGCTCATGCCATTTTCCCTTTCGGTTAAGCGAAGGCTACGACCAGCGGCCCGAGCAAGGTGAGAAACACATTGGCCAAGGCATAGGTAACCGCGAATGGAACCGTTGGTATCGAATTACCGGCTTTGTCGAGCACTTCCCCAAAGGCAGGGTTGGCGCTGCGCGCCCCGGAAACGGCGCCGGCGAAGATGGCCAGGTTGTCGTAGCGGAGCACATAGCGCCCCACGAGGATCGTGATTACGATAGGGACGATGCATACCGCCACGCCCACGAGAAAGATGGAAATACCTTGTGTAGCGATAGTTTGGACTGCCTGGAGCCCAGACTGCAGGCCTACCACGGCCACGAATCCCGCCAAACCCAGGTCACGCAGGAGGGTGGAAGCCGGCGTGGGAAGGTTGCCACGGGTGAGATGGCGGCTTCGATACCATCCGAAGGCTAGACCGGCGATGAGCGCGCCCCCACCACTACCCAAGGTCAACGGAATCGCACCCAGGCGAACAACGATCATGCCGAGAAGCAAGCCGACGACGAGCCCGAAACCGTGAAAAACAAAGTCGGTTTTCTCGCTCGGCACGATAAGGGTACCAACCTGCTTGGCTACGCGCTGGATGTCATCCGGGGTGCCGTAGAGCGTTACCATATCTCCGGAGCTGATGACGGTATCAGGTTGCAACGCCAATGGCCGACCAGCGCGTTTTACTCCCACCACATACACGCCATGGCGCAACGTACGGTTTGCCTCTTGCCGAATTTCTGCCACGGTGCGATTAACGTAAGCAGGGTTGCCCACGGTCAGGTCGCGTTGCACCACCACCACGTCCATGTCCGGATAAGACTGCAGTTCTGGCCCAAGCCGCTCCGCCATGGCGATCACACCAGCGCGACGTCCTACCACAAGCACAACGTCATCCGCTTCCAGCACAGTATCCGGCGCCACACCGACCAGTGCGCCGCCACGTTTAATACGTTCGATCGTCAAGGCAGCCGCATTAGCGCTTTGCGGGGTGGTTTCCACTTGCTCGACCGTCTTGCCAGCCGCTTGGGCGACGCGATACATACGCCCAACCAACGGAGGGGTCGCTGGCTGTTCTCCTGGCCCATATACCCGCGCTCCGGCGAGCAACTCCGCCTCCGCTCGGGTCGCATCGTCCCGAATCGAGCGCTTCATGAACCACGGGAGGACATTGACGCACATAAGGATTGCGCCGAATGAGCCGAAGATATAGGTCACGGCGTAGCCCACCGCAACGTTGCCTTGAAGAGCCTGGATCTGTTCCAGCGGAAGCTCCAGCTTGGCAATCGCGGCACTTGCGGTACCGATGATCGCCGACTGAGTCATCGAGCCTGCAGCGATACCTGCCGCTAGCCCTTTGTCCAGCCCCAACACCCTGGCGGCTACAATCACTGTCGCCAAGCCACTGAGTGCCATGACGGCCGCCAATACAATTTCCCGGAGCGATTGCCGCCCCAGGGAACGAAAGAACTGTGGCCCGCTCTCGAACCCGACGGCGTAGATGAACAAAGCGAACAACACCGACTTGATACCGTTATCGATGCTGATTCCGACCTGGCTGATCACAACAGCCGCCAGTAGCGAGCCCGCTACGCCTCCAAGCTGAAATTTACCAAACTGGATGCCGCCGACCCAGTAACCGATTGCCAGAGAAAGAAATAACGCAAGTTCGGGCGACTGATTCAGCACGAGGTGGAGGTAGTCCATAGAAACCTTCGATCGAAGGCCGGATGGCAGCGTTTCACCACACGACCAAGCGCTTTGGGGATGACCGAACGCGCAGCCCGTCAATGGCGGGGCACGCAATCCAGCATCTGACAGGCTAAGCTTCACCTGGCAGAACGACGCTCATCATCAAGGTTGCGGTCAGATTTACCAGCCAAGCATGATTGGATCCGGCAGCGCTAGAAATTTAAGCACAGCATTCCAGAACTGTCAAAAGCAGAGGCTGTAGATGAGGTGAGGGCGGGTATGGCTTTGCCTTGAGCAATAAACTGTAACGAGTAGGTGCCCAAACTGTGTAAAAACACCTATCGGACTATCGCTGCCAAATTAAAATAGAGAGAGAACGCCCATTTTCAAAGTCGATCTCAGCGTAGCCCCCTAAATCCCCTTATATGACCTGATCTAGAAGCCCAAAAATTTGGCTACAAGAAAATGGCAAGCTGTGGACTGCAACAGCCCCTATTGTCAAGGCCAAGTAGAAATGTCGCTAGACCGGCTAAGTAGAAATGTCACTTTCACCACAGCATCGGTGAGCCGTGGACAGGTCACCACGTAGCGGCCCCTGAAGATGCTGTGATATCTAAAGATAGAGCTACGAGTGATTATGCTGCGGTGCGAACTTAAGTTTAAACTATCTCACAGGGTCGCCGTAGTGCTAAAAATTATTAGCGACAACTATGAAAGTCGAATTCTCATTGGAGTTTTTAAGTGGTTGCCGAGCCGTTTTTTCCCTTTCAAAGCCTCGCTCACGATTTAATAGCATTCCTACCTAATGACAGCACGGATGGGTCACACGATCTCTCTCATATCCATCGTGTTTGGATTAATGTTCGAAGGCTACAGGAAAAAGAGGGTGGTGATCTTGAGGTATTGCTTGCGGCGACTATCCTGCACGATTGTGTCGCTGTGGAGAAGGATTCTCCTTTGCGGTCGCAAGCGTCAAGTCTTTCTGCTGAGAAAGCGGCCTCTATTTTAGGGGCTATGGGATGGCCCGGAAATAAAGTTGAGAAAATTGCTCACGCTATGAAGACTCACAGTTTTTCGGCGGGGTTTGAGCCGCTAACAATTGAGGCCAAAATTCTTCAGGATAGTGATCGGCTAGACGCCATCGGAATGGTGGGAATCGCCCGCTGCTTCTACGTTTCGGGGAGGATGGGCTCGGCCCTATACGATTTCACGAATCCGGAAGCTATAGGCAGGGATTATCAGGACAAACGCTTTATTATCGAGCACTTTCACACAAAACTACTCAAGCTGGCTTCTGGGTTTCAGACTGCGGAAGGAGCTCGAATGGCAGCAGCTCGACATGCACGTCTCACTAGTTTTCTAGAGAGCTTTATGGAAGAAATCGGAGCGCTTAGCTGATTATCGTTACAGCATGAGTGGTGAGTAAGAACCGATATGGATGGCCGGTTTTTGTTTTGCATACCCTCAGTTGGCTAGGCATACCTCGCTAGAGAAAATATCTGTTATTAACTGGCATTCGCCCCTTGAAATTGCGACCAATCGCTGTATATGTCACATTGGTAACGTTTCAGCTCTCAACTCTGAACCGGTGTATACCTACACTTTGTGTATACCGATTCAAAGCGTCCAGGGATCGGAATACCCTTACCAGTTCCCGTCGTGAGCGGAGAGGGAAGTGCCGGCTTTCTTTGCTGTAGCGTATCTGCAGTTGCCATCCATGCCCGTCGGGGCCTGGAACGGTTCGCACATCGCATGCGGCCCCAGCAGACACCAAAGCACTGAGTCCTTCAGCACTGATCGACTGA
>NZ_WHOV01000104.1:0-18639 GCF_009765395.1 Pseudomonas sp. BAV 4579
TAGGTTGGGTTGAGACGGCTCCATCGTCGAAGCCCAACAAGGCGAGGTCGAGCCCGGGCACCGTTGGGCTTCGCTACGCTCAGCGCCAACCTACGACGCGGGTACCTGCTGGAACACCAGCACCTTGAGACCGCCCTCGGCGTCCTCGTCGGCGAATTCCGGTGGATTGGCCAGGCGCTCGACGAAGGCCAGTCCGGGGGCCTCCTGGGCCATGCCGGCGATGAGGAAGTCCGCGCCGACGCCGGGGTCGTTGACGCAGGCCAGCACCCGGCCACCGGGGGTGAGCAGTTCGGGCAGACGACGCAGGATGCGCGCATAGTCCTTGGTCAGGGCGAAGCTGCCCTGCTGGAAGCTGGGCGGATCGACGATCACCAGGTCATAGGGCCCCAGCTTGCGCACCTTGCCCCAGGACTTGAACAATTCATGGCCGAGAAAGCTGACCTTGCCCAGGTCATGGCCATTGAGTCGGTGATTCTCGCGACCGCGGGTCAGGGGCCCGCGGGCCATGTCCAGATTGACCACCTGGTCCGCGCCGCCGGCCAGGGCGGCCACCGAGAAGCCACAGGTGTAGGCGAACAGGTTGAGGATGCGCAGACCGGCGGCCTGCTCGCGCACCCAGCGGCGACCCAGGCGCATGTCGAGGAACAGCCCCATGTTCTGGTGGCGGGTGAGGTACAGGCCGAACTTCAGGCCGTCTTCATGGATGACGTGCTCGCCCACCGGTGCGCCGATCAGCGCCTCGCTGGCGGCGTCCAGGCGGTAACGATGCTGCAGGAGCAGGCTGCGGGCGCCGCTGGCGCGCCACGTCGGGGTCTCGCCCAGGACGGTCAGAGTCGTGCGCAGGGCGTCCAGCTCGACCGCGGGCAATTCGCGAAACAGCCCTACCCGCAGCACACCTTCCAGCCAGTCCACGGTGAGTTGTTCCAGCCCCGGCAGCAGCCGGCCACGGCCGTGCACCAGCCGGCGCGCCTCGGCGGGTGGCGAAGCGAGGGCGGCGAGCAGCAGCGCGGAGAGGTGGGCAAGGGTGGCGGTATTCATGGGCGGTCACGACGGCAAAGGAGCGGCATGCTACGGCAAAAGTGCCGGGGTCGCCTCCCGGCGCGGGCCCGCCAGATGTCTGCCGGCGATTGGCGACGAAGGTATTTTGGGCGCGCCGTCGCCAACGAACCGACCAGTCCGATGAAAATATGTCTCAGGCGGTAACGACTCGCAGTTGTATCCACTTTGTAAGCCGCTCTAGAATCCGCCTCCCCGATCCCAGGACGATAACAATGCGCCGGCTGGTCCCTGCTCTCTATCTGCTGCCCCTCTGTGCCCTCCCCCTCGCCGGTCATGCGCAGGAGCAGACGGAAGATTCGCCCCAGGCGCTGTCCGATCTCACCATCGTCGGCACGGCCGAATCGCCCACCGGTCCGGTGCAGGGCTACAAGGCAGAGCGCTCCAGCAGTGCGACCCGTACCGATACCCCGCTGCACGAGACGCCCCAGTCGGTGAGCGTGGTCTCCCGCGAAGCCCTCGACGACCTCTCCGCCACCCGCCTGCAGCAGGCGCTGGACCAGGCCGGTGGCGTCGGCCGCGGCAACAACTTCGGTGGCCAGGGCCTGACCAGCTACACGGTGCGCGGCTTCACCAGCTCCGAGTATTTCCGCAACGGCTTTCCCATGAATCGTGGCTATCCCAGCGCGCCGGATGCCGCCACCCTGGAGCGGGTCGAGGTCCTGCGCGGCCCGGCCGCGACCCTCTATGGCCGCAGCGATCCGGGCGGCACCTTCAATGTGGTCACCAAGCAGCCACTGGGCGAGCGCAAGACCACCCTTGGCAGCCAGTTCACCGACCAGGGCCAGAAACGCGGCACCCTGGACACCACCGGCCCGGTGGACGAGGACGGCCGCCTGGCCTATCGCCTCAACCTGATCGCCGAGGGCGGCGACACCTTCCGCGACGACGTGCACACCGAGCGCTACGAAGTCGCTCCGGTGCTGAGCTGGCAGGCCACCGACGCCACCCTCATCACCTTCGAGGCGGACATCATCCGCAGCAACGCCCCGCTGGATCGCGGCCGCACCAACTACCTGACCCAGCGCGCCGAGGCCAGTCGCTCTACCAATGCCTGGGAAAAGGGCACCACCAACCTGCTGCACAGCGACAGCGAGGCCTATCAGCTGCGCTTCGAGCACCAGTTGAACGAGGCCTGGACCCTGGCCGGCGGCTTCCAGTACCTCGACGGCAGCCTCAAGGGCAATGCCGTGGAAGCCAACGGCGTGCAGGCCGACGGCGTGACCCTGGGCCGCAACTTCAACTACCGCAAGCTGGAGTGGAGCGATCGCGACCTGCAGCTGAACCTGACCGGTCGCTTCGACACCTTCGGCCTGGGTCACACCCTGATCACCGGGATCGAGGTGGAAGACTACGACTATCAGTCGATCATCCAGCGCTCGCCAGGCAGTGTCAGCGCCTATCCGGTCAACCTGGTCGATCCGGTCCTCGGCCAGCCGCGCCCGGCCCTGACCCGTACGCCCACCCACGACCACGAGACCCTCAAGACCTGGGCGGCCTTCGTGCAGGACCAGATCGCCCTCACCGAGCGCTTCAAGGTGCTGGGTGGCGTGCGCCTGGAACGCTTCGAGCACGATTATGACAACTTCGTCGCCGGTGGTCAGAGCTGGTCCAACGCCGACAACGCCGTCACCCCGCGCCTGGGCGTCAGCTACGACCTCACCCCGGAACTGGCCCTCTACGCCAGCGCCTCCAAGTCGTTCAAGCCCAACACCGGCGCGGCGCGCCTGGGCGGCGGCTTCGATCCCGAGGAAGGCAAGGCCTACGAGGTGGGTATGAAGTGGGCAGCGCTGGACGGCCGCCTCAGCGTCGACACGGCGATCTTCCATACGGTCAAGGAAAACGTCCTGACCCTGGACCCGGTCGATTCGAATTTCAACGTCGCCGCCGGCGAGGTGCGCAGCCGCGGTTTCGAAGTCAACGTGACCGGCGACCTGACGCCCAACTGGCGCATCCTCGGCGGCTACGCCTTCACCGATGCGGAAGTCACCAAGGACAACACCCTGGCTCGCGGCACGCGCCTGACCAACATCCCGCGCAATGCCGTCAACCTGCTCAACGTCTACGAATTCCACGACGGTGCACTACGCGGCCTGGGCCTGGGCGCCAACCTCAAGTACGTGGGTGAGCGCGAAGGCCAGAAGACTGCGCTCAGCGACTACAGGATGGACAGCTACACGGTCACCGACCTCCTGAGCTTCTACAAGGTCGACGAGCACCTGCGGCTGAATCTGGACGTGCGCAACGTCTTCAACAAGGGCTACGACGAGAGTTCCTGGAACGCCTACAGCTATCCGGGCGAGCCGCGGACGGTACAGGCCGGTTTCACCTACACCTTCTAAGAGCCTGCTGATAATCTGCTGCGCGTCGGCCAAACCGCGTTGAGAAGGCCTTCGGAATGCTCATTTACGCTATGTAAACTCCGCTTCCTCAGGCCTTCTCGCCTTGTTTGGCTCTAGCTCGCGAGATTATGAACAGGCTCTACGACCCATTGAAAATCAGGCCTCGCTGAAGGCCTGACCGGTCAGCGGCTGGACCACCGGGCGGCCCTGGCGGTCGTGGAGGATGTCCACCGCCACGCCGTAGGTGGCTTCCAGCAGGTCGGCGGTGACAATGGCGGCGGGTCGGCCGGCGGCCAGTAGGCCACCGTTGACCAGCACCAGCAGCGAATCGGCGTACTGGCAGGCCAGGTTGAGATCGTGCAACACCACCACGGTCACCCGCTGATGCAGCCGGGTCTCGTGGCGCACGCGATCGAGCAGGTTGATCTGGTGCCGCAGATCCAGGGCGCTGACCGGCTCGTCCAGCAGCATCACCTCGGGTTCGCGCATCAGCACCTGGGCAAAGAACACCAGCTGCCGCTGACCACCACTCAGGGCGCCCAGCTGGCGCGAGGCCAGATGGCCGATACCCACCTCGTCGAGCTTGCCCAGCGCCCGCTCCAGCAGCTCATCGTCCAGGTGCAGGGTCAGCCGTTCCAGGCTGCCCATGGCCACCGTCTCCAGCACCGACAGCGCCGCCTCGGCATGGGAATCCTGAGGCATGTAGGCCACGCCCTGGCGCCAGCCCTCGCGCTGGCTGCGCAGCGAAGCGCCCGCCACCAGCCGCCTTTCCCCCCGCTCGATATGACCCGCCGCCAGCGGCAGGTCACCTGCCAGGGCGCGCAGCAGGGTGGTCTTGCCGGTGCCGTTGGGGCCGAGGATCACATGCACCTGCCCTGCGTGCAGCTCGGTGCAGAGTCCGGAGATCACGGTGCGGTCGCCGCGCTTCAGCGCGAGGTCCTGGAGGCGGATCATGGGCTGGACCTGCGCGGGGCGAAGATGAGCCAGAGCAGAAAGGGCACCCCGACGATGGCGGTGACGATGCCCACCGGAAACAGCGCCCCGGGCAGGATCGACTTGGACAGCACCGAGGCAGAGGACAGCATCAGGGCGCCGCAGATGGCCGACAGCGGCAGCAGGAAGCGCTGATCCTCCCCCACCTGCCAGCGGGCGATATGGGGCGCGACCAGGCCGACGAAGCCGATCACTCCGACGAAGCTGGTGGCCGTGGCGGTCATCACCGCCACCAGGATCAGCACCTTGAGGCGCAGGCGACGAATGTCCACGCCCAGGCTCTCGGCACGCGCCTCGCCCAGGCGCAGGGCGGCCAGTTTCCAGGCATCGCGCAAGAGCAGGAGGCAGCACAGCAGGGTCACCCCGGCGACGATGGCCAGGGTGGTCCAGGTGGCGCGGCCGAGGCTGCCGAACAGCCAGAAGAGAATCTGCTGGGAGAGCTCCGGTGAGGAGAGGAATTGCACCAGCGACAGCAATGACTGGAAGAGGAACAGCAGGGCGATGCCGCCGAGGATGATGGTGTCGCTGCCGGTGCGCTTGAGCGAGGCCAGGGCGAAGAGAAACAGCGCCGCCAGCATGGCGAAGGCGAAGGCGCCCAGCGGCACCCCGATCAGCGCGCCCAGGCCGAAGCTGCCCAGTGCCAGGCTGAGGGCGGCGCCACAGCCGGCGGCGGCGGCCATGCCCAGGGTGTAGGGGCTGGCCATGGGGTTGTTGAGCAGCGTCTGCATCTGCGCCCCGCCCGCACCGAGGGCGGCGCCCACCGCCAGGGCCATCAGCGCGACCGGCAGGCGCAGGTCGCGGACGATGGCGTCGGTCATCGGCTGCCGCTCGCCAAGGCCGGTCAGCGACTTGAGCACCTCCAGCGGCGAGAGCAGCGAGGGCCCGGTGGCGATGTCCAGCACCAGAGCCGCCAGGGTCAGCAGCAGAAACACCCCGCAGGCGCGCCAGCGGCGGCGCTCGCGGGCGCGCTGCTCGGCGATGGCGTTGCCGTGGCTGGCGCTCGCGGCCTCGCTCATGGCGTCAGGCCTATGGCGAAGGTGCCCTGGGGCTGGATCGGCATGTAGCGGCGATAGTACTCGCGGTAGTTGGCCATGGGATCCACGTCCTGGAACAGATCCGGATAGAGCTGCTTGGCGATGAACTGCAGCATGGCGAAGTCTTCCAGGCTGCGCGAGGCGCCCTGGTAGACGCCATACAGACGCCCGTCGCGGATCGCCGGCAGATTGGCCCAGCCCGGTCGCTGCATGAAGGCGCGCAGGTGGCTGCGAGCGTCGTCGACGGTCACGCCGGGGCCCATGGGCAAGGCGGTGGGATTGCTGTTGTCCTCGCGCCCGGAGATGAAGATGACCTCCGGCTGGGCCATGAGCACCTGCTCCGGATTCATCACCCCCCACCACTGGATGAAGGGCGCGGCGATGTTGTCGCCACCGGCCAGGGTGACCATGGCGCCCCACATGTTGCGGCCGTAGGTGAAGGAGTACTCGGCCGGACCCTTGTTGCCGAACTCGGCATAGACCCGCGGCTTCGGACGATTGGCCGCCGCGATGCGGGTCTGGATGTCCTGCACCACCTTGGCATAGAAGTCGGCCAGCTCGGCGGCGCGCGCTTGCTGCCCGGTAATGACGCCTAGCAGGCGGGTGGAGGCCAGGTGGCGCTCCAGGGTCTGGGCGTTGTAGTCGATCGCCACCACCGGGATGCCGAGCTGTTCGAGGCGCTTGACCTCGCTGTCCAGCGCCTGGAATTGCCAGGCGGCCAGCACCACCAGATCCGGCTTGAGGGCGAGGACCTTTTCCACCGAGAAGCTGTTGTTTTCCGTCTCCCCCACATCGGGAAGGCTGGCCAGGGAGGGTCGGTGGGCGACATTGAGCGCCCAGTTGGCCGGCACCTTGCGCTCCCAGGCGCCGCGGGAGACACCGACCACCGCGTCGAAGGCCTGCTCGCCGCCCACCGCCAGGTAATCGCCATAGTGGAAGCCCAGCACCACCCGCTTGGCCGGCGCCTCGATCGTCACCGTGCGGCCGAGGACATCGGTGACCTGGCGCATCTCGGCAAAGGCCGGAGCAATCAGAAAGCAAGCGATAAACGTTACCAGCCGGACAGCCCACTGCCCGCTGTGCGCGAAACCTTTCATGGCACCCCTTGGACGTCTGCACCCGCTCCAGGAGCCTGCTCATAATCTCGCGAGCGAGAGCCAAACAAGGCGAAAAGGCCTGAGGAAGCGGATCGGACTCGCGCTCGAGTTTACTTAAAGTAAATGAGCATTCCGACCGGGCTGGCGACCCAGGGGGTTTTCAACGCTGTTTGGCCGACGCGCAGCAGATCAGGGACAGGCTCTGGGCGGGTGACTGCGAAGCTAGCAAAGGGTGCAACTTTACGCGGTGGCAGTGCCTGCGCCTAGCGCCTGCCACCGGCAAAGGGGAAGCCGTCGACGCTAGGTGGCATCGGCGTGGCTGACCACGCCCTTGATCAATACCGCCAGGGCGGCAAGACCGGCCGGCAGGAGCAGCGCGGTGAGCACCTGGGTGAAGGTCCAGCCCAGGCCCAGCAGGGTCGCGCCCATCCAGGCGCCGGTGATGGCGCCGAAGCGGCCGATGCCGAGCATCCAGGACACCCCGGTGGCGCGGCCATGGGTCGGGTAGTAGCGCGCCGCCAGCGACGGCATGGCCGACTGGGCGCCGTTGATGCACATGCCGGCCACCAGCACCAGGGTGGCGACCAGGGCGACCTGGCCCAGGCTCTGGCCGACGCAATAGGCGAAGATCCCAGCCAGCACATAGAACAGGCCGATCACCTTGTGCGGATTGAATCTGTCCATGGCCCAGCCGACGAACACCGCGCTGAGCACCCCGCCGAACTGGAACAGCGCGCCGATCAGGGCGGCCTGCTCCAGGCTGGCGCCGGCGTCGCGCATCAGCGTCGGCAGCCAGCTGGTGAGCAGATAGACGATCACCAGGCCCATGAAATAGGTCAGCCACAGCAGCAGGGTGCCGGCGCTGTAGTTGCGGTTGAAGATCACCGCGAAGACGTTGCCGGTCTTGACCGACTTCTGCTCGGGCACCACGAAGTGCCGGGCCTCGGCGGCCTCGCGGCCGATGGGCGCCAGCACCCGGCGGATGCGCTCGGCGCTCTTGCCGTGCACCACCAGATAGCGCGCCGATTCCGGCAGCCAGAGCAGCAGCACCACGGCCAGCGCCAGCGGCAGCACCCCGCCCAGCACCAGCAGACTGTGCCAGCCATAGGCCGGGATCATCCAGGCCGAGACGAAGCCACCGCCGGCCATGCCCAGGTTGAAGCCGCAGAACATGCTGGTGACCAGCAGCGACTTGAGGCGCTCGGGGGTGTATTCCGAGAGCAGCGTGGTGGCGTTGGGCATGGCGGCGCCCAGGCCCAGCCCGGTGAGGAATCTCAGGATCACCAGCTGTTCGAGGTTGGCGCTGAAGGCCGACAGCAGGCTGAAGCCGCCAAAGATGAAGGTGGCGACCACCAGCACGCCCTTGCGCCCGAAGCGATCGGCCAGCGGCCCGGAGCCCAGGGCGCCAAAGACCATGCCGCCCAAGGCGGCGCTCATCACCGGCCCCAGGCTGGCCCGCGGGATGCCCCACTCCACCGACAGCGCCGGGGCGATGAAGCCCATGGCCGCGGTGTCGAGGCCGTCGAGAAAGACGATGAGAAAGCACAGGGCGACGATGCGCCACTGGTAGGCGGACAGCGCCTGGCGATTGATGAAGTGCTGGACGTCCAGGGTGCCGGCTGTCGCCGTGGCCGAAGAATCGGCCAGGGGCACGGCGCCCGCGAGGGTTTGTGTCATGGTGGTCTGCTCGTGTTGTTGTTATCGGCGTAGTGCGCCACTGCGCCGACGTTAAGCCCAACCCCGAACAGCTGACAATTCGATTATCGGCGATATGGCCGATAATCGACCGGATTCGCTAGTGAAACAGTCGGGTGCTCAATTCCTGGCTGGCCGCCAGCAGCACCGGCAGGAAGCGCGTCTCCAGTTCCTGCCGACTGACCCGACTGGCGTGGGTGCCGACGTTGAGCGACGCCAGCACCTGGCCGGCGGCGTCTCTCAGGGGCACCGCCAGAGATCTCAGCCCCACCTCCAGCTCCTGGTCGACGATGACGTAGCCCTGCTGGCGCACCTGGCCCAGGCACGCGATGAGCGCCGGCGGCTGATAGAGGGTGCGGCTGGTCTTGGCCTGGAGGTCGGCGTGTTCCAGGTAGTCGTGCAGCGCGGCATCGTCCAGGGCGGCGAGCAGGATGCGGCCCATGGAGGTGCAATAGGCCGGCAGCCGGCTGCCGACGCTGAGGTCCACCGAGATCAGCCGTTGCGGCGTCGCCGAGCGGGCGATGTAGAGGATCTCGTCGCCTTCCAGGGTGGCCATGGAGCAGGCTTCGTGCAGTTGCTCGCTCAAGCGATCGAGCACCGGCTGGGCGGTGACCGCCAGCGGCGTCGACGACAGATAGGCGTGCCCTAGGGTCAGCACCTTGGGCAGCAGCGAGTAGGTGCGGCCGTCGGTGGTGACATAGCCCAGCTTCATCAGGGTATGCAGGCAGCGGCGCACCGCGGCGCGCGGGATCTCGGTGCGATGGCTGATCTGGGCGATGGTCAGCTGGCGCTTGCGCTCCTGGAAGGCATGGATGACCGCCAGGCCGCGGGCCAGGGAGGTCATGAAGTTGGGGTCGCCGGTGAAGGCTTCGATGCGCTTGGCCGGCGAGGCGATGATGGGCGGCGCGGCCAGTGGCGGCAGGCCCGTGGCGTGAGCGGTGCGGTTATCGTCCATCGGACCGGTCCTCGGCAGGCTTTTGATCGATTATCGAGCGAGGGGGCGATTATCGCAATCGCATTTCTCCTGGTACCCGCTGACGCGCAGGGGCTTCCCGGTGCATGCTGAGGCTTCCCGCCCAGCCGCCTGGATGCCTGCCGATGAAGACCCTGGAAGATCATCTCTGCCAGTACGCGAGCTACCACCGCGATCCGCGCAACATCGCCAGCCACTTTCCCGGCATCCTGCTGATCGTGCTGGCGGTGGCCATCCTGCTGTCGCGACCGGTCTTCAGCCTGGCCGGCTGGCCGCTGTCGCCCGCGGTACCGGTGGCCGGGGCGGTGGCGCTCTTCTACCTGCGCCTGGATCGGCCGCTGGGGCTGCTGATGAGCGTGCTGCTCGGGCTTGCCCTCTGGCTGGGTGCCGCGCTGGCGGCCCGGACCACGGGCGTCTGGCTGGGCTGGGGGCTGGGTCTGTTCCTGGTCGGCTGGGCCATCCAGTTCGTCGGTCACCACTACGAGGGGCGCAAGCCGGCCTTTCTCGACGACCTCGCCGGCCTGGCCATCGGCCCGCTGTTCATCGCCACCGAAGCCGTCTTCTGGCTGGGTGGTCGCCCGCAGCTCAGGCAGGCGATCGAAGAGCGGGCCGGCCCGGTGCGGCGTCGTCAGCCCAGCCGATAGCGGATCGTCGGCCGACCGTCGGGGCCGTCCAGCGTCACCTGCGCCTTCACTCCCCAGACCTGCTGGATCAGCGCGGCCGTCAGCACCGCGGCCGGGGCGCCTTCGGCGACCAGGCGGCCGTCGCGCAGCACCGCCAGGCGGTCGCAGAACAGCGCGGCCAGGTTGAGATCGTGGATGGCCAGCACGCAGGTGGCCGGCAGGCGGCGGACCAGGTCGAGGATCTCCAGCTGGTGCTGGATATCGAGGTGGTTGGTGGGTTCGTCCAGCAGCAATTCGCTGGGCTCCTGGGCCAGGGCGCGGGCGATCTGGGCGCGCTGGCGCTCGCCACCGGAGAGGCTGTGCCAGCGCCGTGCCGCCTTGTCGACCAGGCCGACCTGGGCCAGGGCGCGCTGGCAGACCTCGGCATCGCGCGCGCTCCAGGCGTCGAGCAGGCCGCGATGGGGCGTGCGCCCCAGGCGCACCACCTCGGCCACCGAGAGATCGGCCTCGGTACCGGCCTGCTGCTCCACCAGGGCGACCCGCCGTGCCAGGTCGCGCCGGCGCAGCTCGGCCAGCGGCGTCGCGTCGAGACTGACCCTGCCTTCCTCTGGCCGCCGCAGCCCGGCCAGCAGGCGCAGCAGGCTGGACTTGCCCGAGCCATTGGGGCCCAGCAACCCAAGCACCCCGCCGGGCGGCACCGCGAGGGTCACCCCGGCGAGGATCGGCTGGCCGCCGGCGCTCCAGGCCACATCCCGCGCGGCGAGGCTCATCGGACCTCCCGCGCGCGGTAGAGGATGAAGGCGAAGGCCGGCGCGCCGACCAGGGCGGTGACCACGCCGATGGGCAGGGTCTGCTTGGCCACCAGGGTGCGGGCGACGATGTCGGCCAGCACCATGAACAGCGCGCCGATCAGGGCGCAGGTGGGCAGCAGCCGCCCATGCCCCGGACCGACCAGGAAGCGTGCCACATGGGGGATCACCAGGCCGACGAAGCCCACCGCGCCCACCAGGCTGACCAGGCAGGCGGTGATCAGGCCGGTGACGGCCAGCAGCAGCAGGCGCAGCGGCCCCACCGCCACGCCGAGGCTGGCGGCGGCGTCTTCGCCAAAGGCGAAGGCATCCAGCGCCCGGGCGCAGGCCAGGCACACCAACAGCCCGGCGAGCACCACCCCGGCGGCCAGCCAGACATCCGGCCAGCGCACCCCGGCCAGGCTGCCGAGCAGCCAGAACATCACGCTGCGCGCCTGCTCGGCATTGGCCGCGGTGGCGACGATATAGGCGGTCAGGGCATTGAACAGCTGGGACGCGGCCACTCCGGCGAGGATGATGCGGGTGCTGCCGCCGCTGCCGAGAAAGGGCAGCACCACGGTAAAGGCCAGCACCGCGCCGAGAAAGGCGCCGAGGGACACGCCAAGCATGCCGCCCCCAACGCCCAGCAGCATCACCAGCACCGCACCGGTGGAGGCGCCGGCCGACAGCCCCAGCACATAGGGTTCGGCCAGGGCGTTGCGCAGCAGCGCCTGGAGGATGGCCCCCGAGACTGCCAGGCCGGCGCCGCAGCAGGCGGCCACCAGGGCACGACTGAGGCGGTATTCCCAGACGATACCCTGGACGATGCGTTCCACCGGATAGGGCCCCAGGCCGAGGCCGTTGGCGATGGCCTGCAGACTGGTCAGGGGCGCGATGGGCATCTCGCCGAAGGACGCCGCCAGCACCACGCTCGCCGCCAGTGCCAGCACCGCGGCCAGGCCCAGCAGCCAGCGCCAGGGCCGGGCGCCTTCGGCCGCCAGGGGCAGACTCATGGTTGCGGCTTGGCCAGGTCGGCGGCCAGGGTCTCGACGCTGTCCACCACCCGCAGCGAGGGATTGAGGGTCGGGGCGTCCACCACCAGCAGGTGGTTCTCGCGTACCGCGCGCAATTCGCGGGTCAGGGGATCGCTGCGCAGGAAGGCCAGCTTCTTGTCCACGTCATCGGCGGGATAGAGACGGCGGTCCATGCGCGCCACGACGATATAGTCAGGGTCCAGGCTGGCGATGCGCTCCCAGCTCACCGCCGGCCATTCCTCGGCGCTGTCGACCACGTTACGCAGGCCCAGGGCCCGGGCGATCCAGGCCGGAGCGCCGAGGTTGCCGGCGACCCACGGGTCCCCTTCCAAACGGGGGCTGGAAAACCAGAACAGCACCGAACGCCCCTGGACCCCGGCGGCCTTGGCCTGCTCGCCAGCGGCGGCGATACGGCGGTCCAGCTCGGCGACCAGCTGCTCGCCGGCCGGCTGCACATCGAGGATGGCCGCCAGCTCCTGGGCTTCACGGGTCACCAGTTGCATGTCGAAGGGGGCGCTGCGGCTGCCGTCGCTGTTGGAATCGGCGGTCACCGCCTTGCCTTCGCAATCGCTGGGCGCCACATAGGCGGCGATGCCCAGCGTGGCGAAGCGCGGGAAGTCCGCCACCTCGCCGCCCGGCCCGACGTGATAGGTGTACTGGGCCGCCACCAGATCCGGCCGGGTGCCGACCACGGCTTCGAAGCTGGGGGCGTTGTCAGCCAGCCGCGGAATGTCCTTGCCCGCCGCCTGCAGGTCCGCGGGCAGGCCGCCGAACCAGACGCCGGTGCCCACCAGCCGCGCGCCCACGCCCAGGCGCAATAGCAACTCGGTACTGGCCTGGCCCAGACTGACCAGGCGTTGAGGCGCGCGCTCGAAGACCAGGTCGCGGCCGCAGTTGTGGATGGTCAGCGGATAGGGGGTGGCCGCCTGGGCGGTAAGGGAGGATACGGACAGCAGGCCGGCGGCGAGCAGCGGCAGAAGACGACGAAACATGGACTCTCCTTGGGATGACGCGTCCCTGGTGGATGATGGATGTCCCCTGGCAAGGTCTGACTCACTTCTCGCGAAGCTCACAGTGGCGCGACCGCGCCGGAGTTGCACCGGCTTCCCGCCAGGGAACGGAAAGGTCGCCGAGGGTGAGCCAGCGGCGACCAGGATTCAAGCACTAAATGTTACTTTATAACAATTCCGTATCGTACCAGCGCGGGGTATAGACCCATTCGCCGCCGTCGGCCCGCGGAAAGCGCCGGGTATGGCTGGAGCCGAGGATCACCAGGGTGCGCGAATCCACCATCTCGCTGCGCAGGGCGCCGAGGCTGGTGTATTCGAGACCGCCACCGGGACGGCCGACATCGCGACCGAGGATCACCGGGGTGTTCGCCGAGCGGCAGCTGCGCAGGACGTCCAGCGCCCGGTCCAGCTGATGTGGTCGGGCCTTGGAGATGGGATTGTAGAAGGCCATGGCCAGGTCCGCCGCGGCGGCCTGGCGCAGGCGCTGCTCGATCACCGTCCAGGGCTTGAGGTTGTCGGACAGGGAGATCAGGCAGAAGTCGTGACCCAGCGGCGCCCCGGCCAGGGCGGCGCTGGCCATGGCCGCGGTGATGCCCGGCAGGATCTCCAGCTCCACCGCCGCCCAGCGTGGGTCAGCGGCACCCTCCAGCACCTCCAGCACCGCGGCGGCCATGGCGAAGACGCCCGGATCGCCGGACGACACCATCACCACCTGGCGCCCGCTGGCGGCCAGTTCGAAGGCATGGCGGGCGCGCTGCAATTCTTCGCGATTGTCGCTGGCATGGGCCAGCTGGTCCGGGCGCAGGGGACCGGCCATCTGCACGTAGGTCGCGTAGCCGAGGACGGCCTCGGCCTGGTCCAGGGCGCGGCGTACCACCGGGGCCATGAGTTCGGCCGCGCCGGGGCCTAGGCCCACCACGCTGAGACGGCCACGGCGCTGGCCGAGGTCATCGGCGTCCAGCGGTCGGTCATGCAGATGCAGGGCGAGGCCCTGGGCCTGGGCCCGGGTCACGGCCGCCTGGGCGAATTCCGGGGTGCGGGCGTCGACGAATCTCAGCGGCACCTCCAGCGCCTGGCTCAGCTCGGCCAGGCCGGGCGCGGCCATGTCGGCCGCCTGAGCCAGCAGCACCGCCACGGCCCCGGTGGCATAGCCGGTGCTGGCGAGCAATGCGGTGACGGTAGCGGCGGTGGCATCGGCGCGTACCGCCACCAGCACGGCACGGGGGTGGATCAACAGGGTATGGTCGTCGGCGCTGGTCAGGGGCGAGACCAGGATGCGTTGCCGTGCCTCGGGATCGCGGGCCAGGGGCACCGCGTCCAGCCAGGGCGCCTCGCCCTCGATGCGTACCGGGGCGCCGGCCAGCAGATCGGCGACCCGGTGCTTGGCCACGTCGACATCGGCCAGGGCATAGCCGGCCGGCGGATCGAGCAGGCAGGTGCCGAATCTCAGTTCACCGCTGGTGGTGATGGCCGGGGCCACGTCCAGCAAGGTACCCAACTGACGGGCCAGGCGATTGGCGCCGGCCAGGCCGCCCAGCAGCGGCACCACGGCGCTGCCGTCTTCGGCCACGGCCAGCACCGGCGGCTCGGCGGTCTTGTCATCCAGCAAGGACGCCAGGCTGCGGATGACGATGCCGGCGGCGCAGAGCACCAGCAGCGGGCGCTGCTGGCGATAGAGGTCACGCAGGTGGTCGCCGAAGGCGCTGTAGCTGACATCGCCCTCGACCCGCCCGGCCAGGCCGTGCACCAGACTGCCCGGCAGGCCGGCCTGCAGGCGGCGGGCGGTGGCCAGGGCACCGGGGCCGAGGATGACGATGGCCGGGCTCAACCCTTCCATTTCACCCCCGGCACCACCACCAGCGAAAAATACGGCGAAGCCATGGGCTCGACGGCATCCAGCGAGACGATGCGCTGGTTGTCCATGGTGGCGCGCTCGATGTAGCGGGCGCGCTGGTCCAGGCCCAGGTCGCGCAGTACCTGGCGCACCTTCTGGAAGTTGCGCCCGAGCTTCATCACCACGGCGGCGTCGGCGCTGGCGAGACGCGCCTTGAGTTCCTCGGCGGAAAGCACCCCGGAGAGCACCGTGAGGGTCTGGTTGCGATAGACCAGCGGCAGGCCGAGCATGGCCACGCCGCCGAGCATGGAGCAGACTCCCGGCACCACCTGGGCCTCGTAGCGCTCGGCCAGGCGGTCGTGCAGGTACATGTAGGAACCGTAGAAGAAGGGATCGCCCTCGCAGATCACCGCCACGTCACGGCCGGCATCCAGATGGTCGGCCACCTGGGCGGCGGCGGTGTCGTAGAAGTCGGCGATCACCGTCTCATAGGACAGCGGCGGCGCCAGCTTCTCGGTGGTCACCGGATAGACCAGCGGCAGGCGCTGCTGGCCGTCCAGCAGATAGCCCTCGATGACGCCATAGGCATTGCCGCCCTGGCCCGCGTTGGCCTTGGCCTTGGCGACGAAATAGGCCACCACCGGCGCGCCCTGCAAGAGGCGCAGCGCCTTCACGGTGATGAGTTCCGGATCGCCGGGGCCGACGCCCAGGCCGAGCAGGCGACCCGCCATCACTCCACCTCCGTGGCCAGGGCGTTGACCGCGGCGGCGGCCATGGCACTGCCACCCCGCCGGCCGCGGACGATGACATAGGGCACGCCGCGGCTGTCGGCGGCCAGGGCGTCCTTGGACTCCCTGGCGCCGACGAAGCCCACCGGCATGCCGAGGATCAGCGCCGGCTTGGGCGCGCCGGCATCGAGCATCTCCAGCAGATAGAACAGCGCCGTGGGAGCGTTGCCGATCACCACCACGCTGCCGGCCAGGTGCGGCCGCCAGCGTTCCAGGGCCACCGCCGAACGGGTGTTGCCCTGGGCCACTGCCAGTTCGCGAATGCCTTCGTCGTGCAGCGTGCAGATCACCGGGTTGTTAGCCGGCAAGCGGGTACGGGTGACGCCCTCGGCGACCATGCGCGCATCGCAGAGGATGGGCGCGCCGGCCGCCAGGGCCGCGCGACCGGCCGCGCCGGCACCCGGGGAAAAGGCCAGGTCCTGGACCACGTCGACCATGCCGCAGGCGTGGATCACGCGCACGGCGAGCTTTTCCAGGTCGGCGGGGATGGCCGAGAGATCGGCTTCGGCGCGGATGGTGGCGAAGGATTGGCGATAGATCGCCTGGCCGTCGCGTTCGTATTCAAGCATCACTGGGACTCCGGGCAAGCCAAGCGGCGGCCTCGTCGAGGGATAGTTGGGTGGCGCGCCGCCGGCCCGGACCGGGCTGGGTGGCGTCGCGCACGAAGAGGTCATAGCGGCCGGGAGCCACCGCCAGGAGGGTATGGGGCGCCTGGCCGGCCAGGGCGCAACTGCGCGGGCAACCGGAGAGGTGCACCTCCACGTCCGCCGGCAGCCGCTCGGCCAGGCGCAGGGCATCGCCCTTGGTGTCGGCCTGGCCCTTGGCGCAGCCCTGGCTGCCGGTGCAGGCGATCAGCCGGGCCAGGGGCGCGGCGGGATCGGTGGTCAGCTCCAGGTTGGCCAGAGCGCCGAGCAGCTCGGGGGCTCTGTCGACCGGCACATCGGGCAGCAGCAGGCCCTGCCAGGGGGTCAGGTGCACCGCGCCCTCGCCGAGGTGCTCGGCCAGGTCGGCGACGGCAGCCAGGCTGGTTGCCGGCAGTCGGCCCAGGGCGGGCTGGGCACCGACCCAGCAGCGACCCGGCTGAAGCTGGGGATGGCTGCCCAGGCGCAACGCGGTTGCAGCCGCCGCGCGTGGGCTGCGCGGAACCGGCAGCAGATCCAACCCCGCCAGCAGTTCGGCGACCGGGCGCTGCGCCAGCAGCTGGCGTAGGCGGCCCTGCTCGGGACCGGCGAGATCGAGAAAGCGATGCAGCAGCCGCGCGACGGTCGCCACCTCCTGGCCCGGGGCGATCAATCCAACCGGCGCATCCAACGGGATACCGGCGAGACCGAGCACATAGCCTTCGGGGCGAGCCGACAGCCAGACATCGTGGGGATGATCGAGCCGCGCCAGGGCTTCGCCGCCGTCCAGTTGCAGGGCGAACTTGGCCGACAGCCCATGCAGTCGGCGGTCGCCTTCCAGCAGGGCGAGCAACTCGGCGGCCAGGGGACGAACATCCTGCAACTGCTGAGGATCACGGCCCGCCGCCGGGCTGAGCAGCAGATTGCGCACGTCGTCGGCGGCTGGATCGGCCGGACCCAGACCGGCGGCCTGCAACTCGGCCACCAGGGCATCGGCGCCGTCCGGGCGCACGCCACGCAATTGCAGGTTGGCTCTGTTGGTCAGCTCCAGTACCCCGTTCGCCCAGCGCGCGCTGACGGCGGCGATGGCCCGCGCCTGGCCTGCCGTGAGTCGCCCGCCCGGCAACTTCACCCGGCACAGGCCGCCATCGCGCGCGGGCACGATGCGCAGCAGCCCCGGACAGGCCGAAGGCCGCGGGACGAGGGCGGAGGGAGAAGGAGAATTCACGGCGGAAGGTCGGGCTGAACGGGGAAAGACGTTATTATGCCCGCTTTGCCCGACCCCTTGAAAACGCCCGGTCGGCTGACGTTCGATGAGGTGTGTTCATGATCCCCTGGCTGACCGTGGTGGGTATCGGCGAAGACGGCTACCCCGGCCTCGGCAAGCAGGCCCGCCGCGCGCTGCTGGACGCCCAGGTCATCATAGGCGGTCCACGCCAGCTGGCGCTGCTGCCACCCTGCCTTCGCGCCATCCGCGAGCCCTGGCCGCAACCCTTCGCCCTGGCCCCGGTCCTGGACCGCCGCGGCACCCCGGTCTGCGTGCTGGCCAGCGGCGATCCCATGCTGTTCGGCGTCGGCGCGAGCCTTGCGCGCCAGCTGTCGGCCGACGAACTGCAGGTGCTGCCGGCGCCCTCCTCCTCCTCCCTGGCCGCGGCTCGCCTCGGCTGGCCGTTGCAGGAGGTGGCGTTGGTGTCGGTGGTGGCGCGGCCCCTGGCCGGGGTGGTGCGCCACCTGCATCCCGGCGCCCGATTGCTGGTACTGAGCAATGACGGCCACAGCCCTGCCGCCCTGGCCGCGCTGCTGGTGGACCAGGGCTATGGCGCCAGCCAGCTGCAGGTGCTGGAGCACCTGGGCGGTCCTCTGGAGCGACGGATCAGCGGCCGCGCCCGGGACTGGTCGCTGGCAGAAGCAGCCGCGCTCAACCTGGTGGCCATCGAGGTCCTGAGCGAGACCGGTGAAGCGGGACTGCCACTCACCCCCGGTCTGCCGGACAGCGCCTATCGCCACGACGGCCAGCTGACCAAGCGAGACGTGCGCGCCGTGACCCTGGCGCGTCTGGCGCCGCGCCCCGGCGAATTGCTGTGGGACGTGGGCGCCGGCTGCGGCTCCATCGGCATCGAATGGGCGCGCAGCCATCCCCGCTGCCGGGTGCTGGCCATCGAGGCCGACGCCGGTCGCCAGGCCCATATCCTCCACAACCGCGACCAGCTCGGCGCCCCGGCGCTGCAACTGGTCGCCGGCCAGGCCCCGGAGGCCCTGGCCGGTCTGGCCACCCCGGACGCCATCTTCATCGGCGGCGGGCTTACCGCGCCGGGGGTACTGGACAGCTGCTGGGCCGCCTTGAAGCCTGGCGGTCGCCTGGTCGCCAACGCCGTGACCCTGCAGACCGAAGCCGCCCTGGTGGCCTTTCGCGAACGCCACGGTGGTGACCTGACCCGTCTGCAAGTCGCCCAGGCCCAGCCACTGGGGGCCTTCGATACCTGGCGCGCGGCGCTGCCCATCACCCTGCTGGACGTGGTGAAGCCGTGAGGACTGATCGTGGCCGCCGCTCTCCGAAGGAAGAGAGGATGATCGGGTGTGTCCCTTTCATCCGTGGAGGCTGTAAGCGGCACCTTGCCCCCTCACCCCAACCCTCTCCCCGCGGGGGAGAGGGGGTAGCTGGGTGGTGGCTTGGAAGTCTGGTGCCCGGGCTGACGCCCACTGCTTTGATCAACGGCCAGACTCGCCGCCCAACTCCACCCCCAGCCCCCAG
>NZ_WHOV01000105.1:0-40974 GCF_009765395.1 Pseudomonas sp. BAV 4579
GCTTGAGCAGCACCTGGCAGCCCAGCCGCTCGGACAGCGCCCGCGCCGGTTGCAAGGGCGTTTCGATCGCCACGTCATAGACGGGGGCTTCGAGGATCTTGCGGGCATAGCGCTGCAAGAGATCAGTGGCGGGTTCCTGGACGGTCATGGCAGGCTCCTGGGTGTTTCGTCGGGGCCCAGGAGTCAGAAAGTACAAACCCGCCTCTTGGGCGGGTCTGGTTGCGCAGCTAACGCTGTCCCGCCATCAGGTAATGGCGGTAATAATGCTGGGGCGTTGGCGGCTGCGCGTGTTCATGAGCGCTACCCTAGGGCCTGGCCGGGCACGGCGTCAAGCGGCGCCGATGGCTGTGGCACAATGGCCGACCTGTTGCCCACTTCCCGCGACCCGATCGCCTCTGCCGAGAATCCCGATGGCCCGCAAGAAAGCTCCCGACTTCGAACAATCCCTGGCCGAACTGCAGACCCTGGTGGAACGCCTGGAGAGCGGCGAGCTGTCCCTGGAGGACTCCCTCGGCGCCTTCGAACAGGGCATCCGCCTGACCCGCGAATGCCAGGGCGCCCTGGCCCAGGCCGAGCAGAAGGTGCAGATCCTGCTGGAAAAGGACGGCGAACTCAGCGCCGCCCCCTTCGCCCCGGCCGGTGACGACGCATGATCGAGGCCTACCAGCAACGCTGCCAGACCCGCGTCGACACCGCCCTCGCCCCGCTCTTCACCGCCCCCCGCGCCGAACTCGCCCGGCTCTATGCCGCCATGGCCTACAGCGTCATGGGTGGCGGCAAGCGGGTACGGCCGTTGCTGGTCTATGCCGCCTGCGAAGCCCTGGGTGGCGATCCGGCGCGCGCCGACCAGGCCGCCTGCGCGGTGGAGCTGATCCACGCCTATTCCCTGGTCCACGACGACCTGCCGGCCATGGACGATGACGACCTGCGCCGCGGCCGGCCCACCACCCACAAGGCCTATGACGAGGCCTGCGCCATCCTTGCCGGCGACGGCCTGCAGACCCTGGCCTTCGAGACCCTGCTGACGGCACCCCAGGCTGCCGCGGTGCGACTGGAGATGATCGCCGTGCTGGCGCGCGCCAGCGGTCCGGCGGGCATGGTCGGCGGCCAGGCCATCGACCTGGAGTCGGTCGGCCGGCGCATCGACCAGTCGGCGCTGGAGACCATGCACCTGCATAAGACCGGCGCCCTGATCGCCGCCAGCGTGCAGCTTGGCGCCCTCGCCAGCGAAGCCGCCAGTGCCGCCGAGCGCGACGCCCTGGCCCGCTACGCCGAGGCCATCGGCCTGGCCTTCCAGGTCTGGGACGACGTGCTCGACATCGAAAGCGATACCCAGACCCTGGGCAAACGCCAGGGCGCCGATCTCGCCCGCGACAAACCGACCTACCCGGCGCTGCTCGGCCTGGACGCCGCCAAGGCCTATGCCCTGGAGCTGCGCGACACCGCCCTGGCCGCCATCGAACCGCTGGGTACGCCGGCCGAACCCCTGCGCGCCCTGGCGCGCTACATCGTGGAACGACGTAGCTAGACGCGCCTCTGGCGGAAAAACTCGTGACCCGGGCCGCATTTGCCTCCGGGTCCGTTGTCACAGGGGCATAACAAGACGCCCTGCCCGCTGTTGGGAAGCCACGCGGGCATCGGGTAAACTGCCTAATTCTCTGCGCAAAGTGATCAGCCAGATGCCCAAGACGTTTCACGAGATTCCCCGCCAGCGTCCCGCGACGCCCCTGCTCGACCGCATCGACTCGCCGGTCCAGCTGCGCCAGCTCGGTGACGCCGAGCTGGAAGCCGTCGCCGACGAACTGCGCGCCTTTCTCCTGTGGACCGTGGGCCAGACCGGCGGTCACTTCGGCGCCGGCCTGGGTGTCATCGAACTGACCGTGGCCCTGCACTATGTCTTCAACACCCCGGAAGATCGGCTGGTGTGGGATGTCGGCCACCAGGCCTATCCGCACAAGATCCTCACCGGCCGCCGCGAAGGCATGGCCAGCCTGCGCCAGAAGGACGGCCTGGCCGCCTTCCCGCGCCGCAGCGAGAGCGAGTACGACACCTTTGGCGTCGGTCACTCCAGCACCTCCATCGGCGCCGCCCTGGGCATGGCCATCGCCGCCCAGTTGCAGGGCATCGAGCGCAAGTCGGTCGCCGTGATCGGCGACGGCGCCCTGACCGCGGGCATGGCCTTCGAGGCGCTCAACCACGCCTCGGACACCGGCGCCAACATGCTGGTGGTGCTCAACGACAACGACATGTCCATCTCGCGCAACGTCGGTGGCCTGTCCAACTACCTGGCGCGGCTGCTGTCCAGCCGGACCTACCAGCACCTGCGCGAGAACGGCAAGAAGGCCCTCTCCAAGCTGCCCGGCGCCTGGGAAATCGCCCGCCGCACCGAAGAGGCCGCCAAGGGCATGCTGGTGCCCGGCACCCTGTTCGAGGAGCTGGGCTGGAACTACATCGGCCCCATCGACGGCCACGACCTGCCGACCCTGGTCACCACGCTGAGCAACCTGCGCGATGCCAAGGGCCCGCAGTTCCTCCATGTGATCACCCGCAAGGGCAAGGGCCTGTCCATCGCCGAGGCCGATCCCATCAGCTACCACGCCATCACCAAGCTGGAGCCGCTGGACGCCAAGCCCAAGCGCCCGGGCGCGCCCAAGTACTCCAACATCTTTGGCGACTGGCTGTGCGACATGGCCGCCGCCGATACCAAGCTGGTGGGCATCACCCCGGCGATGAAGGAAGGCTCCGACCTGATCCGCTTCGCCGAACGCTATCCCGAGCGCTACTTCGACGTGGCCATCGCCGAGCAGCACGCGGTGACCCTGGCCGCGGGCCTGGCCTGCGATGGCATGAAGCCGGTGGTGGCCATCTATTCCACCTTCCTGCAGCGCGGCTACGACCAGCTGATCCACGACGTGGCGGTGCAGAACCTGGACGTGCTCTTCGCCATCGACCGCGCCGGCTTGGTCGGCGAAGACGGCCCGACCCACGCCGGCAGCTTCGACCTGTCCTACCTGCGCTGCATCCCCGGCATGGTGATCATGGCGCCCAGCGACGAGAACGAGCTGCGCCGCCTTCTCACCACCGGCTATCGCCACCAGGGCCCGGCCGCGGTGCGCTACCCGCGTGGCAGCGGCCCCAACGCCGCCCTCGATCCGGGCCTGGAACCCCTGCCCATCGGCAAAGGCGTGGTGCGTCGCCAGAGCGGCCTGAGGAGCGGCCCCAAGGTCGGCTTCCTGGTGTTTGGCGTGCAACTGGCCGAAGCCCTGCAGGTCGCCGAGCGCCTGGACGCCAGCGTGGCCGACATGCGATTCGTCAAGCCGCTGGACGAGGCGCTGATCCGCCAGTTCGCCGCCGACCACGACCTGCTGGTCACCGTCGAGGAAAACAGTGTCATGGGCGGCGCCGGCAGTGCGGTCAACGAATTCCTGCAGGCCAGTGCCCTGGTCCAGCCCGTGCTCAACCTAGGGCTGCCGGACAGCTACATCGAACACGCCAAGCCGGCCGACATGCTCGCCGAGTGCGGTCTGGACGTCGCCGGAATCGAGCGCGCGGTGCGCGAGCGTCTGGCCCTCCCGGACCTTGCGGCAGCGCCGACCGGTCTGCGCAAGGAAGCCTGAGCCGCAGCCAAGCTGAGATAAAAAAAGGCGCCCTAGGGCGCCTTTTCCACGTCTTCGTTCTGATGCAGATTGCCGAGCATATGGCCGAGCTTGCCGGCCTTGGTCAGCAGATAGCGACGATTGTGCGGATTGAGGCCTTCCTGCAGCGGCACCCTCTCGGCGACCGGAATGCCCAGGACCTCGAGGGCCTTCACCTTGCGCGGATTGTTGGTCATCAGGCGCAGCGAGGTGATGCCCAGGTGGTCGAGCATCGGCTTGCACAGCGCATAGGTGCGCTGATCGGCACCGAAGCCCAGGCGCTCGTTGGCTTCCACGGTATCGGCGCCGGCATCCTGCAGCTCATAGGCGCGGATCTTGTTGAGCAGGCCGATGCCTCGCCCTTCCTGACGCAGATAGAGCAGCACGCCACGCCCGGCTTCGGCGATGGCGCGCAGCGCCGCCTCCAGCTGGAAGCCGCAGTCGCATCTCAGGCTGAACAGCGCGTCGCCGGTCAGGCACTCGGAATGCAGGCGGCCCAGCACCGGCTCGCCATCGGCCACGTCACCGAAGGTCAGGGCGACATGCTCCTTGCCATCGGTCTCGTCGAGGAAACCGTGCATGGTGAACAGGCCAAAGGGGGTGGGCAGTTGGGAGGCGGCGACAAAGACGACGGACACCTGCGGGCTCCTGGCGGGGAAAGACGTACATTGTAACCTTTTCCCCGGGCCCGGCGTCATCGCCAGGGGTTATGACGATGACACATCGCGATCTATCAGAGCCTGTTCAAAACCTCGCGAGCTAGAGCCAAGCAAGGCCTAGGCGGCCCCACGAAAAGGGCTGAGGAAGCGGATCGGACCCGCGCTCGGGTTTACGAGTGCTAAATGAGCATTCCGACGGGGCTGGCCTTCCAGGCCCTTTTCAACGCAGCTTGGCCGACGCGCAGCAGATGTTGAACAGGCTCTCAGCGCGCCTGGACGTAGAAGATACCCTGGGCCTCGCGCCAGCCCACGCGATTGAGGAAACTCATGCCCAGCAGGCCCTGGCTGGGATAGTTGCCCTCCAGGACCATGGCGTCCACCCCGACCACCTCGATGTCACCCAGGCGCACCTGCTTGAGCGTGGTGCGCCAGGCGCGGGCATGACCGCTGGCGGTTTCCACCCAGCCCGGGGTGCCGTCGCGATAGCTGATGCCCAGCTGATCGGCCTGGGCGCCACTCAGGGCGACGCTGGTGGCGCCGGTGTCCACCAGCAGCGACACCGGACGACCATTGACGTTGGCGGTGACCTGATAATGACCATTGTTGCTACGCGGCACGCTGAATTCACGGCGCTGCGGGGCGCTGTAGCCATCGCTGTATTCGCGGTCGAGGGCAAAGGCCTGAGTCCGGCCGTCGATGCGCAGCACCGCCTGCTGGGAATCCGCGCTGACCACCTCGACCTCGTCCAGGCGCTGGCCGACCCGCAGCAATTTGCGCTGGCCATTGACGTTGACCACCGCCGCACCGTTGAACAACCCCACGACCCTGACCTGGGGTTGCGCCCAGGCGAGCGTACCGACGGCCCAGATGAGGCCGCACGCGCCCAGTCTTTTCACTGCCCTGCTCCTTGGGCCTGCGTCTCGTCAGCCGACGAGATGACCCCAACCGATGTGTAATCCCTGAACCACCAGCCAGGCGAGGATGCCGGCCAGTACATCGTCGACCATGATGCCGACGCCGCCGCGGACATTGACATCCAGCCAGCGGATTGGCCAGGGCTTGCAGATGTCTAGTACGCGGAAGGCGACGAAACCCACCAGCAGCCAGATCAAGCCCGGAGGCGCCAGCCAGAAGGTGATCCAGATGCCGACCATCTCGTCCCAGACGATGCCCTCGTGGTCGTGCACGCCCAGCTCGCGGGCGACCTTGCCGCACAGCCAGCAGCCGAACACGGAGAGCAGCGCCAGCAGCAGCGGATAGCTCCAGCCGCTGAGCAGTTGCCAGAGCGGCACGAAGGGCAAGGCGATCAGCGACCCCCAGGTACCGGGCGCCTTGGGCAGGGTGCCGGAACCCAGGCCAAAGGCCAGGAAGTGCCAGGGATCGCGCCAGACCGACAGGGGGACCGGCTGGGCGGGGGCTTGCTGTTCGCTCAAGGATGGACTCCGCGCCAGGGCGCTAGAAATGTTGGAAACCGGTGTGTAGCGGCGTCAGCGGCTGACCGTCGGCGGCGAGCACCTGGACGCCGCTGCCCGTCTCGACCCGCCCGATCACCTGTGCCTGGGGCCAGGCGGCGGCCAGGGCCGGCGCCTGCTCGGGCGGCAGGGTGAAGACCAGCAGGTAGTCGTCGCCGGCGCCCAGGGCCAGGCGCAGCACCTCGTCGGCCGGGAACAGTGCGGTCAGCGCCGGACTCACCGGCAGCCGCGCCGTCTCCACTACCAGGCGGACGCCGGAGGCGGCGGCGATGTGGCCGCAATCGGCGACCAGGCCGTCGGAGACGTCCTGGGCCGCCGTCGCTCGCCCGCGCAGCCAGAGGCCGAGCTCGAATTGCGGCTGGGGTGCCCAGTAGCGCGCCAGCAGGTGCCGACTAGCGGCGCCCTCCGCTGCACGCTGACCGAGGACGAAGGGCAAGGCCCCACCCGCCTCGCCCGGCGCACCGCCCAGGCACAGCAGATCGCCCGGGCGGGCACCACTGCGCAGCAGCGCCTGACCGGCCGGCACCTGGCCGAAGACCGTGAGGGTGAGGGACAGCGGACCGCGGGTGGTGTCGCCACCGACCAGGCGCAGCTCGCACTGCTCGGCCATCTGCGCGAGGCCTGCCGCCAGGCCTTCCAGCCAGGCGGGCTCGACGCTCGGCAGGGTCAACGCCAGGGTGAAACCCAGGGGCGCGGCGCCCATGGCCGCCAGGTCGCTGGCGCTCACCGCCAGGGCGCGCTGGCCGAGGCCATGGGCATCCGGGCAGGGATCGGGGAAATGCACCCCGGCGGTCAGGGTGTCGGTGGAGACTGCCAGTTGCTCACCCGGAGCGGGTGCCAGCAGCGCGCAGTCATCGCCGATGCCCAGCGCCACGCCGGGACCGCCGCGGGCGCAGGGCGCCGCGGCGAAATAGCGACGGATGAGTTCGAATTCACCCATGCCGACGTGGGCGATCAGCGCTTGCCGCGCAACTCGGCGCTGCGCAGCTTGGGCGCCAGCTTGTCCAGCACGCCGTTGACGAACTTGTGGCCATCGGTGGCGCCGAAGATCTTGGCCATCTCGATGCCTTCGTTGATCACCACCCGGTAGGGCACGTCGATGCGCTTGAGCAGCTCGTAGCAGGACAGCCGCAGCACGGCCAGCTCGACCGGATCCACCTCGTTCATGGCGCGGTCCAGGCAGGGCAGGATCAGACCGTCGATCTCGCTCTTGTTGGCCGGGACGCCATGCAGGACTTCATGGAAGTAGGCGCCGTCGACCTTGGCGAAATCGTTGTCGACGCGAAACTGCGCCTCGATCTCGTTGATCGCCTGGCCCGCCATGTGCCACTGGTACAGGGCCTGGACCGACAGGCTGCGCGCTTCGCGGCGAGCAGCCAGTTTGCCGGTGGGGGCCTTCTTGCCCGCGGGCTTGCCGGCCGCGGGCGGAGTCAGATCGCCGCTCACTTGGCCTCCAGCTGCGCCAGCAGGCTGACCATTTCCAGAGCGGACAGGGCCGCTTCGGCGCCCTTGTTGCCGGCCTTGGTGCCGGAGCGCTCGATGGCCTGCTCGATGGAGTCGACGGTGAGGACGCCAAAGGACACCGGCACGCCGAATTCCATGGAGACCTGGGCCAGACCCTTGGTGCACTCGCCGGCCACGTATTCGAAGTGGGGGGTGCCGCCACGGATCACCGCGCCAAGGGCGATGATGGCGTCGAATTCGTCGCGCTGGGCGATCTTCTGCACTGCCAGCGGGATCTCGAAGGCGCCGGGGACGCGGATGATGGTCAGGTCGTCCGGCTTGATGCCGTGACGCACCAGGGCGTCGATGGCGCCCTGCAGCAGGCTTTCGACGACGAAGCTGTTGAAACGACCGACCACCAGGGCGAAGCGGCCCTGGGGAGCGATGAAGGTGCCTTCAAAGGTCTTGATGTTCATGTGCGGGTCCAGTTGTCAAAGAGCCGGACGGCCGGCAGTGCCAGGCCGTCCGTGGAAATCCAGGTGAAGCGCGCCGCACCACCCGGGCGGGGCGCGCCAGGCGGAAGGGTCATTCTTCAGGAGGCAGATAGTCTACTACTTCCAGGTCGAAGCCGGATATGGCGTTGAACTTCATCGGCGAGCTGAGCAGGCGCATCTGACGAATGCCCAGGTCGCGGAGGATCTGCGAACCGGCACCGACGGTGCTGTAAGTGGACAGCGCCTTGGGCACCGGCAGCGGCTCGCGCAGATGCGCCAGCAGGTCGTCGCCCTCGATCGAGTGACCGAGCAGCAGCACCACGCCGGTGCCCTCGCGGGCCACGCGCTCCATGGCGCCACGCAGACTCCAGCGACCCGGTTGCTGCACCTGCAGCAGGTCGCGCAGCGGGTCCATGTTGTGCACCCGCACCAGCGGCAGCTCCTGGCCGGCCAGGTCGCCACGGATCAGCGCCAGGTGGACGTCGCCTTCCACCTCGTCGCGGTAGGTCACCAGCTTGAACGGACCGAGTTCGGTCTCCAGCTGCTGCTCGTCGATGCGCTTGACGGTGTGCTCGTGGAGCAGGCGGTAGTGGATCAGATCGGCGATGGTGCCGACCTTGAGGCCGTGCTGCTCGGCGAAGGCTTCGAGTTCGTCGCGACGGGCCATGGTGCCGTCGTCGTTCATCACCTCGCAGATCACCCCGCTCTCGGCGAACCCGGCCATGCGCGCCAGGTCGCAGGCGGCTTCGGTATGGCCGGCGCGGGCCAGCACGCCGCCGGGCTGGGCCATCAGCGGGAACATGTGGCCGGGGCTGACCACGTCGCCGGCCTTGGCGTCCTTGGCGATGGCGGCCTGCACGGTACGGGCGCGGTCGGCGGCGGAGATGCCGGTGCTGATGCCCTCGGCAGCCTCGATGGAGACGGTGAACTTGGTGCCGAAGCCGGAGGCGTTGCGGCTGGCCATCATCGGCAGGTTGAGGCGCTCGCAGAGGCCCTTGCTCATGGGCATGCAGATCAGGCCCCGCGCGTGGCGGGCCATGAAGTTGATGTGTTCGGCGGTGACGCACTCGGAAGCGATGATTATGTCGCCTTCGTTCTCGCGGTCCTCGTCGTCCATGAGGATGACCATCTTGCCCGCGCGGATGTCCTGGATGATGTCTTCGATGCTGGAAAGTGCCACGGTGTCGTCCTTAGCGCTGCAGATAGCCGTGTTCGGCGAGAAGGTGTTCGGTGACGCCGCCCTTGCTGGACTCGGCGGCCTTGTCGCCCAGTAGCAGGCGCTCCAGGTAGCGGGCCAGCAGGTCCACCTCCAGGTTCACCCGGCGCCCGGGGCGGTAGTCGGCCATGATGGTCTCGCCGAGGGTGTGGGGGACGATGGTCAGCTCGAATTCGGCGCCGTCCACCGCGTTCACCGTGAGGCTGACGCCGTCCACGGTGATCGAGCCCTTGAGGGCGATGTAGCGGGCCAGCTCGGCCGGGGCACGCAGGCGAAACTGCACGGCGCGGGCATTATCGGCGCGGGAGACCACTTCGCCGAGGCCGTCCACGTGGCCGCTGACCAGGTGGCCGCCGAGGCGACTGGTGGGCATCAGCGCCTTTTCCAGGTTGACCTTGCTGCCGGGCTTGAGGCCGCCCAGGCTGGTGAGGCTCAGGGTCTCGCGACTGACGTCGGCCCAGAAGCCGTCGCCGGGCAAGTCCACGGCGGTAAGGCAGACCCCGTTGACGGCGATGCTGTCGCCGAGCTTGACGTCGGCAAGGTCGAGCTTGCCGGTGGCGACATAGAGGCGCACGTCTCCGCCCTTGGGCGTGAGGGCGCGGATCTCGCCGAGGGCTTCGATGATTCCGGTAAACATCAGCTCAGGCCTCCGCGAGGTAGAGCCAGAAAGGCGGTGCAGCTAGACATCGACGAACTCCTGTTTCGGTGAAAAAACAGGGCGTACGGACAGAAGGGAAATCAGACGGACGAGGGGCTCGCACCCCTGCCAGGCGAGGCTATCCCGTTCTCTCTCATCCGGACTATGACCGTCGGCCCCGGAATCCAACCGGGTCTGCTGACCTCTCCCGCCGCAGAGGACGAGAGAGCGCTCGCGGGCTCGTCCCGACTGATCGGGCGTTACCGCCGGTGGGGAATTGCACCCCGCCCTGAGAACTCGCCACCCGAGGGCAGCGCAGGTTTTGTAACACAGTTCGCCGCCGCGGGGCCAGGGGCGTCAGGCGTCCCTGGCTGGTCGGGCGATCAGGTGCAGGTCGGCGCCCACCGGCGTGACGCTGAGGATCTCCAGCTGCGGGGCCTCGGCCAGGTGCACCAGCGGCCAGTCCAGCAGCGGCCGGGCGTTGGAGCCGAGGAACCTGGGCGCCAGGAACAGGTGATATTCGTCGACCAGCCCGGCCTGGGCGAAGGCACCGGCCAGGCGCGGTCCGGCTTCCACCAGGACGTCATTGACCTGCTCGCTGCCCAGGCGGGTCAGCAGGGCCGCCAGATCGACCTGGCCCTGGCTACCGGGCAGCGCCAGGTAGTCGTGACCGGCCGCTGCATAGGCGGGCGCCGCGGCGGCCATACCGGCGACCCGTGCCGCGCCGGCCTGGAAAAAGGGTGCATCCAGCGGCACCCGGCCACGGCCGTCCACCAGCAGCCGCTGCGGCGTACGCAGGGTGGCCAGTTCCAGTTCGTCGCCGCTCAGGCCCAGTTCGGCCTGACGCACGGTCAGGCGAGCGCCATCGGCCAGCACGGTATCGGCGCCGGTGATCACCACCCCCGCCTCGGCGCGCAGCCGCTGGACGCTCTGGCGCGCCGCCGGCCCGGTGATCCACTGGCTTTCGCCATTGGCCATGGCGGTGCGGCCATCCAGACTCAGGGCCAGCTTGACCCGCACGAAGGGTCGCCCGGTCAGCATGCGCTGGATGAAGCCGGCGTTGAGCGCTCGTGCCTCGGCTTCCAGGACGCCGGCGCGGGTGGCGATGCCAGCGGCGGCGAGCCGTGCCAGGCCGCGCCCGGCCACCAGCGGATTGGGATCGGTCATGGCCGCCACCACCTCGGCCACGCCGGCCGCCACCAGGGCATCGGCGCAAGGCGGGGTGCGGCCATGATGGCTGCAGGGTTCCAGGGTCACATAAGCAGTGGCGCCACGCGCCGCCGCCCCCGCCTGGCGCAGCGCGTGCACCTCGGCATGGGGACCGCCGGCCTGGCGATGCCAGCCTTCGCCCACCACCTGGCCGTCGCGGACGATGACGCAGCCCACCCGCGGATTGGGCGCCGTGCTGTAGCGGCCGCAGGCGGCCAGCGCCAGGGCGCGGGCCATCCAGACTTCGTCGCTTCCCATGGCGCTCATACCGGCTGCTTGCCCGGATCCTGGGCCAGCCGCTCGATCTCGTCGCGAAATTCCGCCAGGTCCTGGAATTGCCGATAGACCGAGGCGAAGCGGATGTAGGCCACCTGGTCCAGCTTGCGCAGTTCGTCCATCACCAGTTCGCCCACCACCCGCGAACGGATCTCGCGCTCGCCAGTGGCGCGCAGGCGGTGCTTGATCAGGGCGATGGCCTCTTCCAGGCGCTCGACGCTGACCGGCCGCTTCTCCAGGGCACGCTGCATGCCGGCGCGCAACTTGTCCTCGTCGAAGGGCTGGCGGGTGCCGTCTTGCTTGATCAGCCGTGGCAGCACCAGCTCGGCGGTCTCGAAGGTGGTGAAGCGCTCCTGGCAGGCCAGGCACTCACGTCGCCGGCGCACCTGCTCACCGGCCGCGACCAGCCGGGAATCCGTGACCTTGGTGTCGTGGGCGCCGCAGAAGGGACAATGCATGGAAGAATCGACCGCCGGAAGGGAAAGCCTTCATGGTACCCGATCACTCCCTGCCGGGAACCTCCGGGTGCCGGACGAATCGACAGCCAGGGGCCGCCGGGCTATAAGAGCGCCCTGTGTTCGACGACCTCTCCAGCCTCCCGTGCAGCCCTCGCCGGCCGCGACCTCCGGATCCCGCCATGACCCCACGCGTCCTCCTGCCCCTGCTGTTCACCGGTCTGCTCGCGGCCTGCTCCAGCCCACCCGAAACCAAGCCGCCGCAGCCCACCACCCCGGCCGACGAGCCGGTTCCGGTAGCGGGCGCCCCCACTCCGGCCAATCTGCGCGAGATCTCCGGGGTGCTGCGCAATGCCCAGGGCCTGGTCCCGGCGGGCGCCCAGGTCGAGATCGCCCTGCTGGCGGTCAACGTCAAGGGCCTGCCCCAGCGTCTGCTGGCCAGCGAGACGGTGACCGGCAAGGGCGCACCCCTGGCCTTCCGCCTGCCCTTCAATCCCGAGATTTTTCCCACCCGCCCGGATCTCAAGGTGGAGTTCCACGCGCGTCTGATCCAGGCCGGGCAACTGGCCAGCTATCTGCCGCCGGTGAATGTCGGCGGACCGACCACGCAGAATCTGGGCGAACTGGTGCTGAACCAGACCCCGTGACGCCCCCTGCCGATCTCGCCGTCGCCCTGACAACCCTGCTGGGCGACGCTCGCCTCTCCTTGCAGGCTTTGCCCGACAGCGACCTGTCGCTGTGGCTGATCGATCCGGCCAACATGGCGCGGGCCTTTTCCCCGGCGGAAACCCAGCGCCTGCTGGAGGCACCGCCCTACTGGGCCTTCTGCTGGGCCAGCGGTCTGGCCCTGGCGCGCTGGATCGTCGCCCATCCCGAGTACGTCGCCGGCCGCCAGGTGCTGGATTTTGGCAGCGGCTCGGGCATCGCCGGACTCGCCGCCGCGCGGGCCGGCGCGGCGCGGGTGGTCTGCTGCGACCTGGATCCGCTGGCCTTGAAAGCCTGCCGCGCCAATGCCCAGGCCAACGCCGTGCAGATCGAGACGCTGGAGGATCTGCACGCCAGCACCGCGCGCTTCGAGCTCATCCTGGCCGCCGATGTGCTCTACGACCGTGCCAATCTGCCCCTGCTGGACCTCCTGCAGGCGCGCGCCGAGCGGATCCTGCTGGCCGACTCGCGGGTACGCGACCTCGCCCACCCCGGCTTCACCCGCCTCACCGAACTCCAGGCCTGCACCCTGCCGGATCTGGCCGAGCCGGAAGAATTCCGCCGCGTGGCGCTCTATCGGGGGTGAGCTAGCCCGCCTTGTTTCCAAGCCCGACGCCCCCACCTATAGTGCATCTTTCGGTGCGACACGAATGCTCGTGTTGTGCTTGGTCGACCAGCTTAGTCTTGGCGCCGAAACCCTTGTTCTACAGGGGTTTGAAGCCTAAATAAAGCACGAGAGCCGGCCCTGCCGCGCCTGATTCGACCCACTTGTGGGGACAATGCGATCCCTGCTTGCCAGGGTAAGTACGTCTCAAATTTGGCCACTTTTGGCTATAAATTGATCAATCAGACGTAACAGAGAGCAGTTTCCGCCAAGGAAATTGTATCTAAATGTAACAAGACTCCCTGTGGGTGATTTGACCCCGCAAGGGGTCAATCCATCGCTGGGATGCCTTGGTCTCATTTGGCCCATGCCAACGTCGTGAGACGCTAGGGTATCTCGTCCAAGCACGGAGCAACCGCTCCGCTTGTGCATTGCTCAACCTTGCTAATACAGGGGGTACCGAGCCTGGCATGTACCTGCCAGTTCACTACATCGGCATGCGTCGGGGGCCAACCCTGAGGTGTGAAGCCCGGTGGACAACGTCCTATCCCTCACGGGACACGCAGGTCTGGCAACAGCAGCGTGACGCTTCCGAATTGCACGGAGGCAAGGGGCTAGTGACCCAACCCGCATGGTTAACTCATGTGAATCATCGTTCGAACCCTCGTAAGCACTACTGGGCCTACGGCAATTTATGGGCCCTGGCCAAAATCGGCAAAGCAGATCGGCGCTCGCTGTCGAAAGAAGCGACGCGGTACCACTACGACTGCCGGGGGAAAGATGGAACCTAACCGGGGAATCGATGCACAGCGGGGAACGTGGCAATCCCGACCACCCGCCTAACCAGCAACATCGGAAGGCAGGCAATCCGCAAGGAAAGCTGTTGGGTGTGGGGAATGGGAGGGTGCAAAAAGCGAATGGCTGTCTGTAATGGGCGGCATATCGGTTGAAACATCATCGACAGGGGCAACCCTGGCTGACGTGCACCTGGTTTACGGGCGCATGATCTAGTGCTGATTTCCAGCGAAACGACCCTAGGGGTGACTTTAACCCCTAGGGGGAGAAGTCCGTCCCGAAGGTTACTGACCTGAGGAGGACTGTATGAATACGCAACCAGAAACATCGGTTTCGTCTGCGTCTCCTGAAGGCGTGAAGGGCTGGCACGATCTCGATTGGGCCAAGATCCAGATCTCCGTTCGGAAAACGCAGTTGAAGATTGCGCAGGCAACAATGGCCGGTGACTGGCGTAGGGTTAAACGCCTACAACGGTTACTGACCCATTCGTTTTATGGCCGCTGTATGGCTGTAAGACGGGTGACGGAAAACCGGGGTCGCAAGACTCCGGGCGTCGATGGAGAAACCTGGGGGACGCCTCCAGCCAAGCTCCACGCCGCGAAGCGTCTATCGGAGAAACGAGGCTATCGACCCAAACCGCTAAAAAGGGT
This sequence comes from Pseudomonas sp. BAV 4579, assembly GCF_009765395.1. NCBI lineage: Bacteria > Pseudomonadati > Pseudomonadota > Gammaproteobacteria > Pseudomonadales > Pseudomonadaceae > Pseudomonas > Pseudomonas sp. BAV 4579. The sequence continues at coordinate 14,251 of NZ_WHOV01000105.1, forward strand.
TTGGATACCGAAGCCAGGGAAGAAGGAAAAGCGCCCGCTAGGCATACCGACGATGTTTGATCGGGCCATGCAAGCGCTCTACCTGTCCGCCCTGGAACCCGTCATCGAAAGCACCAGCGACCCGAAAAGTTTCGGCTTCCGGCCGGATCGCTCGACCGCCGATGCGATGGTTGAAATCTTCCAGTTAATGTCGCAAGACGACTCACCTATGTGGGTTCTGGAAGGTGACATCAAGGGGTTCTTCGACAACATCAATCACGAGTGGCTGTGCCAGAACGTCCCTATGGACAAAAAGGTACTGCGGCTTTGGTTGAAGGCCGGGGTCATTGACCGGCGACACTTCATGGCTACGGAGGCCGGGACGCCACAAGGTGGGATTATTTCGCCCTGTTTGGCTAACGCCACCCTTAACGGTTTGGAGAAGCAGCTCAAAGGCCATCTGGCCAGAAAGCTATCGGGTACCAACGCCGATACGCCCAGAGTGCATGTGGTGCGATACGCGGACGACTTCATCATCACAGCAGCTACCAAAGAGCTGTTGACTGACGAGGTCATACCTTGGGTCGAGCAATTCCTGTCAATACGAGGAGTGAGCTTGTCCCAGGAGAAAACGCAGATAACCCACATCCTTCAGGGCTTTGATTTCCTAGGGTGGAATTTCAGGAAATACGTGCCGAAATCGCCTTACCGACGGACCAAGCTGTTTACCAAACCCTCGAAGAAGAACATCTCGACGTTCTATCGAAAGGTAAGGGACATAGTGAGATCCAGTGGGGCTCTGACTCAGGAAGAGTTGATCAGCCGTCTGAACCCGGTACTACGAGGGTGGGCTCAATACCATTCTCAGGCTGTTGCTAAAGCTACCTTCAAGAAACTAGATAACTTGGTTTTCTGGTTGCTGCGAAGGTGGGCGAAGCGCCGACATCCGAAGAAGCTAGCTACGTGGAGCTGGAACAAATACTTCCATTCCATCGGCGGGCGGAAACAGGTGTTCGCGCATCCCTATAGAGGCAAGAAGGGAGAGCGAAAGTATCGTGAGCTTTATGAGCTAGCGAAGACCGTAATCAAGCGCCAAAAGCGTCTATCAGGCGGGTACCACCCGTACGACGCTGCGCTTGAGCAGAAATGGGAAAAGCTGAGGGTCCAAAGGATGCAGCACAAGCTGCGTTTCAGGAAACAAATCCTAAGCCTTTACCGGCGCCAGAAAGGGAACTGCGCTCTGTGCGGTCACGCGATTACCAGGGAAACGGGCTGGGTCATTCGACGGGTGGACGGCGGCAAGGACACTCTGAAAAATCGCGTACTTCTCCATCCCAACTGTCACTCGCTGATTCACAGCCAGCGTAAACAAGTGACTCTGCGACACAGCGGTCTGTAATGATAGGATCGTTAGTCAACGTTGCCGGTCAGCCTCTGGGCTGACTTTTCGTAAGCTTGAGCCGTGTGCTGTGAAAGTCGCAAGCACGGTTCTTAGGGGGCTCCGGATCAGGAATGATCCGGGGCCACCCGCCTCTGCCGAGTCCGCCATGAGCCAGGTCCCCTACATTTTCGACGCCACCCTCGACACCTTCCAGCAACAGGTCATCGACGCCTCCTTCAGCACCCCGGTGCTGGTGGACTTCTGGGCCGAGTGGTGCGCGCCCTGCAAGGTGCTGATGCCGCTGCTGGCCAAGATCACCGAGTCCTATGGCGGCGCCCTGCACCTGGCCAAGGTCAACTGCGACATCGAGCAGGAACTGGTGATGAGATTCGGCATCCGCAGCCTGCCCACGGTGGTGCTGTTCAAGGATGGCCAGCCGGTGGACGGCTTCGCCGGCGCCCAGCCCGAATCGGCCATTCGCGCCCTGCTCGAACCCCATGTCCAGGCCTTGCCGCCGGCCGAGGAAGATCCGCTGGACGCCGCCCAGGCGCTGTTCGCCGAGGGCCGCTTCGCCGAGGCCGAGGCGCTGCTCAAGGCGCTGCTCGAAGCAGACAACAGTGACGCCCTGGCGCTGATCCTCTATGCCCGCTGCCTGGCCGAGCGCAACGAACTGGACGACGCCCAGGCGGTGCTGGACGCGGTCAAGGGCGACGAACACAAGCAGGCCCTGGCCGGCGCTCGCGCCCAGCTGACCTTCTTGCGCCAGGCCGCCAGCCTGCCCGAGGTGGCTGATCTCAAGAGTCGCCTGGCGCGTGATGCCGGCGACGATGAAGCCGCCTACCAGCTGGCCGTGCAACAACTGGCCCGCCAGCAATACGAACCCGCCCTGGATGGTCTGCTGGACCTGTTCCGCCGCAATCGCGGCTACGGTGACGACCTGCCGCGCAGGACCCTGGTGCAGGTCTTCGATCTGCTGGGCAACGATCACCCGCTGGTCGCCACCTATCGCCGTCGCCTGTACCAGGCACTGTACTAGCCGCCTCTCGATAACGGCTGCGTCGCCCTGGGCGCAGCCTTGTCCACGGCCGGCGCCAGCCTGGCGCTGTGGACCTTTCGTAGCGTGGCAAACCGCGCAGCGTTTTCCACTCACCTACCCCCAGTCTCATCCCTGCCAGATATAGAACTGCGCCTCCCCCACCCGCTCCATGCGCACCTGGGGACTGTGCCTCAGCCGTACCAGCAGCTGCTTGGCCACGCCCAGATTGCCGGTCAGCTTTTCCAGGGCCACCAGGATGTCCGGCCCGCTGAGTCGGCCAGCCTGGCTGAGCAATTTCACCACCTGGTCCCAGAGCATGTCGCCGCCCGACTTGGGCCCGCTGGGGGCGGCGCTCACGGCCGCGGCAGGCAGGGGCGCCGCGGTCGGTCGCAGGGCTGCGGCCAGGCGCTGCCAGTCGGTCTCGTCCAGTTCCACCGTGAGATCCACGGGCTGGCTGCCGATGGTTCCGCGAATGCGTACCATGGTGTTCTCCTCGTCGTGCAGAGGCCCATGCTCCCACAGCCACCGGCCGACGCCAAACCGAGGTTGCGGCACGCAAATGCAACAACATAACATAGCTCCTTTCTGCCCACTGGAAGCCATCCATGCGCCTGCCCCTGCTGACCCTCTGCCTTGCCGCCGCGCTCGTCCAACCGGCCTTTGCCCATGGCACCGATGACGACCATGACGAACACGAGCACGGCGCCCTGGGCGCCCATGTGCACGGCGAATCCCACCTCGACCTGGCTCAGACCGACAGCGGTCTGGAACTCCAGTGGCGCAGTCCGGCGGCCGATCTGCTGGGCTTCGAACATGCCCCGCGCAATCGGCAGGAAGAAGACGCCGTCGCCGCCCTGCGCCAGAGTCTGGAAAATCCCCAGGCGCTGGTGAAGCTGCCCGCCGCCGCCGATTGCCGCCTGACCGAAGCCAGCGCCATCAGCCCGCTGTTCGCCAAGGATGCCAGCGCCAGCGGCCATCTCGACGTGGAGGCCAGCATGAGCTTCAGCTGCAGCAAGCCGGGCGCGCTCGCCAGCCTGGATCTCTCCGGCTGGTTCGCCCGCTTCCCCAACAGTCACAGTGTCGAGGTCCAGGCCATCGTCGCCAGCGGTCAGCAAGGCGCCGAACTGACCGCCAAGCAACCGCAGCTGAAATGGTAAGGCGGTCGTGACCGCCGCCCCGCTGGTCGAGATCCAGGACCTCGGCTTCGCCTGGCCGGGCCAGGCGGAATGCCTGGACATCCGGCACTTCCGGCTGGCACCCGGCGAGGCGCTGTTTCTCGAGGGTCCCTCGGGCAGTGGCAAGACCACCCTGCTTGGCCTGCTGGGTGGCGTGCAGCGCCCCGGTCGCGGCCAGGTGCGCCTGCTCGGTCAGGACCTGGGGACGCTCGCCACCGCCCGGCGCGACCGCTTTCGCGTCGACCACACCGGCTTTCTCTTCCAGCAATTCAACCTGCTGCCCTTTCTCTCGGTGCTGGACAACGTCCTGCTGCCCTGCCAGTTCTCGGCGCTGCGCCGCGAGCGCGCCACCGCGCGGCACGGCGATCCGCGGGGTGCGGCCCTGACCCTGCTCTGCGCCCTGGGGCTGAGCGATCCCGCGCTGCCGCGCCGTCCGGCGCGTGAACTCTCCATCGGCCAGCAGCAGCGGGTCGCCGCCGCTCGCGCCCTGATCGGCCAGCCGGAGCTGGTGATCGCCGACGAACCCACCTCGGCGCTGGACACCGATCACCGCGATGCCTTCCTGCAGCTACTGTTCGCCGAGTGCGCCGCCGCCGGCGCCGGCCTGCTGTTCGTCAGCCACGACCGCAGTCTGGCCAGTCGTTTCGACCGCCACCTGACCCTGGCCCAACTCAACGCCGCCCGGCCGGAGACCTAGGATGCCGCTTCTGCCACTGGCCTGGGCCAGCCTGCGCAATCGCCGCGCCACCGCCCTCCTCACCGTCTTCACCATCGCCGTCTCGGTGGCCCTGCTGCTGGGCGTCGAACGCTTGCGCACCGAGGCCAAGGCCAGCTTCGCCAGCACCATCGCTGGCACCGACCTGGTGGTGGGCGCCCGCTCCGGTGCGGTCAATCTGCTGCTCTACTCGGTGTTCCGCATCGGCAATGCCACCAACAACATCCGCTGGGAGAGCTACGAGAAGCTCGCCGCCGATCCCCGCGTCGCCTGGACCATCCCGCTGTCCCTCGGCGATTCCCACCGCGGCTACCGGGTGCTGGGTACCGACGGCAACTACTTCGCCCACTATCATTACGGGCGCAACCAGCCGCTGCGGCTGGCCCAGGGCCGGCCCTTCAACGACGTCTTCGAGGTGGTGCTGGGCGCCGAGGTGGCCAAGGCGTTGCACTATCAACTGGGCGACAAGGTCGTGCTGGCCCATGGTGTCGCCACCATCAGTCTGACCGAGCATAGCGACCACCCCTTCACCGTGGTCGGCATCCTCGCCCCCACCGGCACCCCGGTCGACCGCACCCTGCACATCCCGCTGAGCGGCATGACCGCCCTGCACCTGGACTGGCGCGGCGGCATGCCTGGGCCTGCGCTGAGCGACGCCGAGGTGCGCCGGCGCGATCTCACGCCCCAGGACCTCACCGCCGCCCTGGTCGGCCTCAAGAGCCGCGTGGCCACCTTTGCCGTGCAGCGCGCGGTCAACGACTACCGTGGCGAGCCGCTGCTGGCCATTCTGCCCGGCGTGGCCCTGCAGGAACTCTGGGGTCTGCTCGGCACGGCGGAACAGGCGCTGCTGGTAATGTCGCTGTGCGTGGTGCTCACCGGGCTGGTGGGCATGCTCACCGCCCTGCTCGCCAGCCTCAACGAACGACGCCGGGAGATGGCCATCCTGCGCTCGGTGGGTGCCCAGCCGCGTCATCTGTTCGGCCTGCTGCTGGCCGAAGCCCTGGTCCTCACCCTGGCCGGCTGTCTCGCCGGGCTGACGCTGCTCTATGGCGCCATCGCCTTGGGCCGGCCCTGGCTGCTGGCGGAATACGGCCTGGCATTGCCGCTGGACTGGCCCTCGCTCTACGATGGGCAACTGCTCGGCGGTATCCTGCTCGCGGCGCTGGTGCTCGGCTGCATTCCGGCCTGGCGCGGCTGTCGCCAGGCCCTCACGGACGGGTTGTCCGTGCGTTTGTAGACGAGGCTTCCCCATGCGCCTGGCGCTTCTGCTGTTGCTCTGCTGGCTGTCCTGGGCCCAGGCCGACCCCCGCCAACTCGCCTGGCGCGAACTGGTGCCGGCCGATGCGCCGCGCTTCAATCCCGGCAGCGTCGACCACGGCCTTGGCGAAGACGGCCCGGCCGCCAGCCAGCCCTGGCCGGACGCGCCCACGGTGGCCGCCCTCGACGGCCAGGAGGTGCGCCTGCCCGGCTACGTGGTGCCGTTGATGGTCACCGAAGAGGGCGAGGTCACCGAATTCCTGCTGGTCCCCTATTACGGCGCCTGCATCCACGTACCACCGCCGCCCGGCAATCAGATCGTCTACGTCAAGGGGGGCAGCCACGACCTCTGGCTGTCCAAGCTGCACCTGCCCTACTGGGTCGAAGGCCGCCTGGGCGTAGGCACCCAGCGCAGCGAGGTGGCCGTCGCCGGCTACTGGCTGCAGGCCCAGCGCATCCAGCCCTATATCCTCAAGGGCGACGGCTCCTGAGGGATCTGCCCTGCGCTTGAGCGAGATCAAGAGTCCGCCGTTCCGACTTCGCTAGGCTGCTCCCAGCCATTTTTCAATGCCTTAGGAGCCCTCGCCATGCGTCCTCTCTTCCGTCTCAGCCTGCTCGCCCTCGCGCTGGCCGCCCCCTTCGCCCAGGCCCACCAGGCCGGCGACATCATCCTGCGCGCCGGCGCCATCACCGTGGATCCCCACGAGCGCAGCTCCGACGTCAAGATCGACAGAGGCGCCCTGAGTGGCGCCAATCTGGGCGGCAAGGCGACCATGGACAGCGACACCCAGCTGGGGCTGAACGTCGCCTACATGCTGACCGACCACCTGGGCCTCGAATTGCTCGCAGCCACGCCCTTCGAGCACCAGGTCAACATCAAGGGCACCGGGCTCGACGCCGCCAATGGTAAGCTGGGCAGCCTCAAGCACCTGCCGCCGACGCTGAGCCTGGTCTACTACCCGCTGGACGCCAAGGCGACGTTCCAGCCCTATGTCGGCGCTGGCCTCAACTACACCTGGATCTATGACGAGCACGTCGGCAGCGGCGCCAGCGCGGCCGGCTTCGACAATTTCCGCGCCGACAACTCCTGGGGCTGGTCCGCCCAGGTCGGCGCCGATCTCATGCTCACCGACCGGGTGATGCTCAATGCCCAGATCCGCTACATCGACATCGCCACCACTGCCCACGTCGACAACACCGCCCTCGGCGCCCGCGCCAAGGTCGATCTGGACGTGGATCCCTGGGTCTACATGGTCGGCCTGGGCTATCGCTTCTAGGCCACCGCCAGCCGCTCGCGCCTTAGGTTGGCGCCGAGACGGCTCCAGCGGCGAAGCTCAACAGGCCAGGACTTGCCCCTGGCCTCGTCCGCTAGTCCCGCAGCAGCGCCGCCAGCCCTGTGCCCATGGCGGTAGGCTGGCTGAAGTCGAAGCGTTCGCGCAGACGGCGGTTATCCGCCTTCGAATGGCGGATGTCTCCCGCCCGCGCGGCCCCATGGGTCACCTGCGGCAGGCCACCGAGCACCTGGCCGATCTCCGCCAGCAGGCCGTTCAGGCTGATGGTCTCACCACGCCCCACGTTCACCGCCCCGGCCGTTACTTCGCAGGCTTCCAGCGCCTGCACCAGGATGCCCACCAGATCGGCGACATAGACGAAATCGCGGGTCTGCTCGCCGTCGCCGAACACCGTGATCGGCGTCTGGCGGCGGGCACGCTCGGTAAAGATGCTGATCACCCCGGAATAGGGCGAAGACGGATCCTGCCGCGGGCCGTAGATGTTGAAAAAGCGGAAGATCGCCGGCTCCAGCCCGTGCTCGCGGCGATAGAAGTCGAAGTAGTACTCGCCGGCCAGCTTGTCGGCCGCATAGGGCGTCAGCGGCGCCTTGGGCAGCTCTTCGTCGATGGCCTGGCCCTGACCGTTGGCGCCATAGACCGCCGCGCTGGAGGCATAGACCACGCGCTTGATGCCGGCCTTGCGCATGGCCTCGCACAGATTCAGGGTGCCGATGAAATTGGCTCGGTGGGTCCCCACCGGGTCTTCCACCGATGCCTGCACCGAGGCCACCGCGGCCAGGTGCACCACCGCGGCACAGCCGGCCACCGCGGCTTCCAGCGTCGTGGCATCGGCCACGTCGCCCACCCGCAGTTCGATCCGGTCGTTGTCCAGCGGCAGATTCTCGCGCTTGCCGGTGCTCAGATCGTCCAGCACTCGCACCCGTCGGCCCCGCGCCAACAGCGCGTCGGCCAGATGGGAGCCGATGAAACCGGCACCGCCAGTGATCAGAATAGGCGCATCACTCATGGAAACCTACCTTGTCCTGCCGAAAGCCCTGCAACAGCGCGGGCAGCTCTTGCTGCCAGCGCCGCGCCTTGATTCCAAAGGTGTTGAGCAGCTTGCGACTGATCAACACCCCCTGTTGTGGTTCTTCCCCGGCATCCGCGCGCTCGAGGTGCGTCACCTCCTGCAATTCGCAGCGCACCGGCCGGTCGAACTCCTGCCAGAGCTGGGCGACGGTCTCGGCCAGGCCCAATTCCGATACCGCTTCCTGGGCGCCGTAGTGATAGGTCCCCCAGAGCGGCGCGCCGCAGTCGAGCTGCTTGACCACGGCCAGCAATACCCGCGCGGCATCGCCCACGGTGGTCGGATTGCCGCGCCGGTCGCCCGCCATCGGCACCACCTGCTCGGTACCCAGCTGCTGCAGCAGACGCCCCAGGCGCCCGTCGCGGGAGTCGTCCAGCACCCAACCCAGGCGCAGCAGGATATGCATCGGGCACAGCGCCCGCACCAGTTGCTCGACCCGCCAGAGCGCTTCGCCACGCGCCCCGGGGGGCCGTGGAAGATCCTTTTCACTATAGCCGGCCACGCGCGAGCCATCGAACAGCTGATAACTGGACGGTTGGATCAGCGGAATCTGATAGTGCTGGCAGAGGCCTGCCAGGCGCTGGACGGCCAGCGCCTGGCGCTGCATCAGGGCCGGGACGAAGTCCGCGGTCTGCAACCAGTCGCGGTAGTAGGCGAGATTGATCACCGCTCCCGGCCGTACCCGGTCGAGGACCTCGGTCAGTCCGGCAGCGTACCAGCCCTCCGCGGGAGTCTCGGGGGCGACGAATTCGATGCCCGCTTCGGCACCGGCGGCGAGTAGCGCCTTGCCCAGGGCGCTCTCCCCGCCCACTACTAGAAGACGCATACGCATGTGTTGGAACAGCCTTCAAACCAGCTTGGACAGGCGTCGAAAGATTCGACGGACATCGGTCAACATAGCGCGTCGCGCCAACCTTGCTCAAGCACCGGCGGCAACCGCTGCCGGTTCCTGGCGGGTTTGTTCGCGCAGGGTATGGTTGCCGGCGCTTTTCAGATTGGGCAGCAACCGGCAGATCAGCGCCAGCTGGGTGCACACCAGTCGATAGCCGTCGTCGTTGTCATCCGCCGCGGCTTCCAGTTGGTCGGCCAGGCTGCTTTCCTCTTCGGCGGTCGGCGGCAGACTGCGCCGCTCCGCCACTGCGGCGGCGATGGCCTCCATGCCCTCGGCGATACGGGTCACGGCGCGCTCCACCAGGGCATCGTGCTCGGCCGCCTCCAGCTGGCGACGGTGCGCGCCCAGGGCCGACAGATAACCCAGCAAGGTGTTGGACAGCGCCAGATAGCGAAAGCCCGCTTCCAGGTTGCGCCGAAAATGCCCGGGATCGCGCAGCATGTTGGCCAGCGCCGCCGACAGCGTCGCATCGGCATTGTGGGCGTTGCGCCGCGCCACGCGGTAATCGAGGTCGTCGCGCTTGCCGGTGCGGTACTGCTCGTGCAACCGGCGCAGATAGAGGGCGTTGGTGCGCAGGGTGTTGGCCATCACCAGATGCAGGCGGCGCCCCTGCCAGTCCGGCAGGACGAAGAACACCGCCAGTACCGCGATCAGGCAACCCAGCAGGGTATCCAGCAGCCGTGGCCAGATCAGCATGAAGCCGTTGCCCACCTGGTTGAAGCAGAACAGCACCATCAGGGTGATGGCGGCGGTGGCGATGGTGTAGCGATCGGTCCGGGTGATGAAGAACACCAGACCGGCGACCAGCGCCAGCAGCAGCTGGATCTCCGGCTGGGCGAACAGCTCCAGCAGGGCACTGCCCAGCAACAGCCCGATCACCGTGCCAACGATCCGCTGCACCAGCCGCACCCGGGTCGCCCCGTACTGCGGCCGGCAGACGAACACCGTGGTCAGCAGGATCCAGTAGCCGTTGACCGGGTGGATCAGGTGCAGCACGCCATAGCCGGCCATCAGCGCCAGCGCCATGCGCAGGCCATGGCGGAACAGCAGCGAGGTCGGGGTCAGCTGCAGGCGGATACGCTGGAACACCTCGCGCAGCGAACGCGCCGCCGGATCCAGCAGGCTGGTATCCAGATCCGCCGCGCCCGAGTCGCTGTTGCCCGCCTCGGAAAATTGCCGCTCCAGGGTCGAGAGATTGTGCCCGAGCAGGTCCAGGGAGCGCAGCAGGCCGCGCCAGCGCGGATTCTGCTGCTGCTTGAGATACTCCAACGAGGCCTGCAGATCGGTCAGCCCCTGCTGACTCTGCTGGCCATATTCGAAGGGCTGACCGAGGCGGATCGCCTCGCCCATGTTGCGGCAGGCCGCGGCCTGCAGCTTGAGCAGGCGCTGGCAGCGAAAGAGGATGTCGCTATGAAAGAACGCCTCGGTCAGGGCGCTGTAGGGATAGTGCGAGGAGCTGGCGCGCTCGTGGATGTCCTGCGCCATGAAATACAGGCGGAAGTAGCGCCCTGAACGCGCGCCCGGCCGACCCGAGCGGCCGAAGCGATTGAGGATGGTCGCCTTGGCCTGGTTCAGCGCCTGCACCACCTTGCCGTTCTGCTGGGCCAGCAGCACCCGCCGCCGATGCAGATCCACCCCGCGCACCGGTTCGAGCATCTCCGCCTTGAGCCGGAGCAAGGTCTCCAGCTCGCCATAGAGTGCGGACAGATTCTGCCGCACCGGTTGATGGGCGAACAGCGCGCACCAGAGCACCGAGAGCAGGCCGTACCACAGCGCCCCGGCCAGCAGGTGCGCCGGCTCGTACCACAACGGCACCTGGGTACCCAGCCGCTGATCCACACCGATCATGGCGTAGATCGACAGGATCACCGTGGCCTGGGCGATGGACGCATAGCGCTCGCCGATGGCGCCGAGCATGGTCAGGCTGAAGGTGGCCAGGCCCAGCCCCACCACAAAGATCCAGGGATAGGGAAACAGCAGTTCGACCGCGAAGGCGGCCACCGCGAAGCACAGCAGCGTGACCACCAGCGACTTGAGACGGCCCAGCCAGCTGTCATCGGTTTCCGCCAGGGCGCTGGCGATGATGCCGAGAAACACCGGCGACAACGCGCGCAGGTCGCCCAGCGACCAGCAGACGGCCATGGCGCCGCTCAGGGCGACAAAGACGCGAACGCCATAGCTGGCCTTTTCGTGCGCCCAGAGCTGGCGCAAAGACACTCCAAACACAGTCATGACGGGAGAGCGAGCCTCGTGTTTTCGCGCTTGATGCGAACCTTAGCACTGCGACGTCGCAAGTGGCGTCCGAGACAGCCTTTCCCGCACTTTTTTAGCGGCGAAAAAAAGCCCGGCATCCGCCGGGCTCCTTCGACCCCCTTGGGTCAGGCCACTTCGCTGGGATCCATCCCCAGTCCTTTGGCGATACCCATGCCATAGGCAGGATCGGCCTTGAGGAAGTGACCGATCTGCCGCAGCTGGACATCCCGGGTCACCGCAGCCATGGCACCGACGATATTGTCGATCAGCAACGCCTGCTGGTCCGCGCTCATCAGGCGGAACAGGGCACCGGCCTGACTGTAGTAATCCTCGTCCACCCGGTGGTCGTAGCGATCGGCCGGACCGGCGAAATTCAGCGCCGGCTCGCGATATTGCGGCGCCTGCCTGGGCGTATGGCCATAGCTGTTGGGCTCGTAGTTCGGCTGGGAACCGCCATTGCCATCGAATCTCATGGCCCCGTCACGCTGGTTGTTGGCATAGGGGCAGCGCGGCGCATTGACCGGCAACTGCTGGTAGTTGGTTCCCACCCGATAGCGCTGGGCATCGGCATAGGCGAACACCCGTCCCTGCAGCATGCGGTCCGGCGACAGGCCGATGCCCGGCACCACGTTGCTTGGCGCGAAGGACGCCTGCTCCACCTCGGCGAAGTAGTTCTGCGGATTGCGATTGAGCTCCAGCAGGCCCACCTCCTGCAACGGATAGTCCTGCTGCGACCAGACCTTGGTGACGTCGAAGGGATTTTCGGCGCGACCAGCCGCTTCCTGCTCGCTCATCACCTGGATGCACAGCTTCCAGCGGGGGAATTCGCCGCGCTCGATGGCCTGGAACAGGTCGCGCTGGCTGTAGTCCGGATCGCTCCCGGCCAGACGTGCGGCCTCGGTCGGCGCCAGGTTCCTGATCCCCTGCTGGCTCTTGAAGTGAAACTTCACGAAGTGCCGTTCGCCCTGGGCATTGATCAGGCTGAAGGTATGGCTGCCGAATCCATGCATGAAGCGATAGCCATCCGGGATGCCGCGATCGGAAAACAGGATGGTCACCTGATGCAGCGATTCCGGCGACAGCGACCAGAAGTCCCACATCATCTGCGGACTCTTCAGATTGCTCCAGGGATCGCGCTTCTGGGTGTGGATGAAGTCGGGAAACTTCAGCGGATCGCGGATGAAGAACACCGGCGTGTTGTTACCCACGATGTCCCAGTTGCCTTCTTCGGTATAGAACTTGAGGGCGAAGCCACGCGGATCACGCTCGGTATCCGCCGAGCCACGCTCACCGCCCACGGTGGAAAAGCGCAAGAGAGTCTCGGTCTGCTTGCCGATACTGGCGAACAGCTTGGCGCTGGAGAGATGCGTGATGTCCTGGGTGACGGTGAAGGTGCCATAGGCGGCGGAACCCTTGGCGTGCACGCGTCGCTCGGGAATGACCTCACGATTGAAGTGGGCCAGCTTCTCGATCAGATGGAAGTCGTCGAGCATCAGCGGACCGCGCGGGCCGGCGGTACGGGAATTCTGGTTGTCGGCCACCGGAATGCCGCTGGCGGTGGTGAGGATCTTGGTATCGGTCACAGGTTGTCTCCCTTGAATAGCGCTTGCTGATCGCGTGGGAGAAGTATCGCCAAGGCAATACTTTAGGACTAATTTATTGATCCTAGCATCCTGATAGAAAATCCAAGCAGAAGTGCCCTGCTTGCAGCTCGCCAAACGCCAGGCATGAAAAAGCCGGGCAAGAGCCCGGCTTTTTCCAGAACAGCGCTACTTATTCAGCAGCTTGTTCCACGGTACCGCCGACCGGACGGTCGATCAGCTCGACGTACGCCATAGGCGCATTGTCGCCAGCGCGGAAGCCGCACTTCAGGATACGCAGGTAGCCACCCGGACGGTTGGCGTAGCGCTTGCCCAGGTCGTTGAACAGCTTGCCAACGGCAGCTTTCGAACGGGTGCGGTCGAAAGCCAGACGACGGTTGGCGACGCTGTCTTCCTTGGCCAGGGTGATCAGCGGCTCGGCAACGCGGCGCAGTTCCTTGGCTTTCGGCAGGGTAGTTTTGATCAGCTCGTGCTCGAACAGCGACACAGCCATGTTCTGGAACATGGCCTTGCGATGTGCGCTCGTGCGGCTCAGATGACGACCACTTTTACGATGACGCATGATTGAAATTCCTTCCCAAACTATCGTTCGGTGAACAATGACGATCAGGCAGTAGCCTTGTCGTCCTTCTTAAGGCTTGCAGGGGGCCAGTTGTCCAGGCGCATACCGAGCGACAGACCACGCGAGGCCAGAACGTCCTTGATTTCGGTCAGGGACTTCTTGCCCAGGTTCGGGGTCTTGAGCAGCTCCACTTCGGTACGCTGAATCAGGTCACCGATGTAGTAGATGTTCTCCGCCTTGAGGCAGTTGGCCGAACGGACGGTCAGTTCCAGATCGTCCACCGGACGCAGCAGGATCGGATCGATCTCGTCTTCCTGCTCGACCACGACCGGCTCGCTGTCGCCCTTGAGGTCGACGAAGGCTGCCAGCTGCTGCTGCAGGATAGTGGCGGCACGACGGATGGCTTCTTCCGGATCCAGGGTACCGTTGGTTTCCAGGTCAAGCACGAGCTTGTCAAGGTTGGTACGCTGTTCGACCCGGGCGTTTTCCACCACATAGGCCACGCGACGAACCGGGCTGAACGTAGCATCGAGCTGGAGACGACCGATTGCGCGGGTTTCGTCTTCTTCGCTCTGACGCGCGTCGGCGGGCTCATAGCCACGACCGCGAGCGATTTTCAGCTTCATGTTCAGCGAACCGTTGTCCGCCAGGTGGGCGATGACGTGATCGCCGTTGACGATCTCGACGTCGTGATCGACCTGAATGTCAGAGGCCAGAACCGGCCCCTGACCTTTCTTGCTCAGGCTCAGGGTGACTTCGTCACGGCCGTGCAACTTGATGGCCAGACCCTTGAGATTGAGCAGGATCTCGATCACGTCTTCCTGCACGCCTTCGATGGCGCTGTACTCGTGCAGGACACCGTCGATCTCTGCTTCGACTACCGCGCAGCCAGGCATGGAGGACAACAGGATACGCCGCAGCGCGTTGCCCAAGGTATGGCCGAAACCACGCTCGAGAGGCTCGAGGGTGATCTTGGCACGGGTCTGACTAACCGCCTGCACATCGATATGGCGGGGGGTCAGGAACTCATTTACCGAACTCTGCATGGATGCACCTACTTTCTAGCCCTTACTTGGAGTAGAGCTCGACAATCAGGTTTTCGTTGATGTCGGCGGAGAGATCACCACGGGCCGGCACGCTCTTGAAGGTGCCTTCCTTTTTCTCGGTGCTCACTTCGACCCACTCAACCCGGCCACGCTGGCCGCACAGCTCGAGAGCTTGAGCGATACGCAGCTGGTTTTTGGCCTTTTCACGGACCGCGACGACGTCGCCGACCTTGACCTGATAGGAGGGAATGTTGACGGTCTGACCGTTGACGGTGATCGACTTGTGGGAGACCAGCTGGCGCGATTCAGCGCGAGTGGCACCAAAGCCCATGCGATACACCACGTTGTCCAGACGGCATTCGAGCAGTTGCAGCAGGTTTTCACCGGTAGCACCCTTGCGACGGGCGGCTTCCTGGTAGTAACCGGCGAACTGACGCTCGAGGACGCCATAGATACGGCGGACTTTCTGCTTTTCACGCAGCTGCAGACCGTAGTCGGACAGACGACCGCGACGCTGACCATGCTGGCCAGGAACGGTTTCCAGCTTGCACTTCGAGTCGAGGGCACGAGCGCCGCTCTTCAGGAAGAGGTCAGTGCCTTCGCGGCGGGACAGTTTGCACTTGGGACCAATGTAACGAGCCATTTCTCACTGTCTCCTATTACACGCGACGCTTCTTCGGCGGACGGCACCCGTTATGCGGGATAGGCGTCACGTCGGTGATGCTGGCGATCTTGTAACCACAGGCATTCAGGGCGCGAACAGCGGACTCACGGCCGGGGCCGGGACCTTTGACGTTCACGTCCAGATTCTTCAGACCATATTCCAGAGCGGCTTGGCCGGCGCGTTCGGCTGCAATCTGGGCAGCGAACGGGGTGCTCTTACGGGAGCCACGGAAGCCGGAGCCACCGGAGGTCGCCCAGGACAATGCATTGCCCTGACGATCGGTGATGGTCACGATGGTGTTGTTGAAAGACGCATGGATGTGGGCGATGCCATCAACCACTGTCTTTTTGACTTTCTTACGAGGACGAGCAGCAGGTTTTGCCATGACTAGATTCCTGTCGATTCGCGGATGCGATTACTTGCGGATCGGCTTGCGCGGGCCCTTACGGGTACGGGCATTGGTCTTGGTGCGCTGACCACGGACCGGCAGACCACGGCGGTGACGCAGACCGCGGTAGCAACCCAGATCCATCAGGCGCTTGATGTTCATGTTGATTTCGCGGCGCAGGTCACCCTCGGTGAGGATTTTGGCGACCTCGTTACGCAGCTGATCGACCTGCTCGTCGCTCAGTTCTTTGATCTTGGCGGTCGGCTGGATGCCGGTGGCCGCGCAGATCTTCTGAGAGGTGGTGCGACCGACACCATAGATGTAGGTCAGCGAGATAACAGTGTGTTTGTTATCTGGAATGTTGACGCCTGCAATACGGGCCATTCAGAAAAACTCCAATTGACAGCTACCGACGCCCCGGAAGCCAAGAAAAGGGCGCGCGATATTAACGCTGTAGGAACAAATGATCAACCCGGCAGCACACTAGCTGCCGGGTTAGACGCGTGATTCACACTCAGCCTTGGCGCTGCTTGTGACGCGGTTCAGCGCTGCAGATCACGCGCACGACGCCTTCGCGGCGAATGATCTTGCAGTTACGGCACAGCTTCTTGACCGATGCACGAACTTTCATGACAACTCCTCTAACCTTACGGGTAACGGATCAGCGCATCATGCCGCCGCCGTAGCCCTTCAGGTTGGCTTTCTTCATCAGGGACTCGTATTGATGAGATACGAGATGGGATTGGACCTGAGACATGAAGTCCATGACCACTACCACCACGATCAGCAACGACGTCCCACCGAGATAGAACGGCACGTTCGCCGCGACCACCAGGAACTGGGGCAACAAGCACACCGCCGTCATGTACAGGGCACCGAACATGGTCAGTCGGGTCAGCACGCCATCGATATAGCGCGCGGACTGCTCACCAGGACGAATACCCGGAATGAACGCTCCGGATTTCTTCAGGTTCTCGGCCACGTCCTTGGGGTTGAACATCAGCGCTGTATAGAAGAAGCAGAAGAAAATGATCCCCGCACTAAACAGCAAGATGTTCAGCGGCTGACCGGGAGCGATGGCCTGAGCCACGTCCTGCAACCAGCCGAGACCTTCGGACTGACCGAACCACGAACCTAGCGATGCCGGGAACAGCAGGATGCTGCTGGCGAAGATCGCCGGGATGACCCCAGCCATGTTCACCTTGAGCGGCAGATGGCTGTTCTGCGCCGCGAAGACCTTGCGGCCCTGCTGACGTTTGGCGTAGTGCACGGCAATACGACGCTGCCCACGCTCGATGAACACCACGAAGGCGATGATGGCAACCGCCACCACACCCACCATGATCAGCGCGAAGATGTTGATATCGCCCTGCCGTGCCGACTCGAAGGACTGACCGATGGCGCGGGGCAAGCCCGCGACGATACCGGCGAAGATCAGCATCGAGATGCCATTGCCGATACCACGCTCGGTGATCTGCTCACCCAGCCACATCATGAACAGCGCGCCGGCGACAAACGTGGTGACAGCGACGAAGTAGAAGCTGAAGCCCACGCTGAACGCGACGCCCTGACTGGCGAGTCCTACCGACATCCCGGTGGCCTGAACGAGCGCCAGAACCAGCGTGCCGTAACGGGTGTACTGGCTGATCTTGCGACGACCAGACTCACCCTCTTTCTTCAATTGCTCCAGCTGTGGGCTGATGGCGGTAAGCAGCTGCATGATGATCGAGGCCGAGATGTACGGCATGATCCCCAGTGCAAAGATGCTCATCCGCTCCAGCGCACCGCCAGAGAACATGTTGAAGAGGCTAAGAATGGTCCCCTCGTTCTGCCTGAACAGTGCGGCCAGCTGATCGGGATTGATACCCGGAACAGGGATGTGCGCACCGATCCTGTAGACGATGATCGCCAGGAACAGGAATCGGAGGCGGGTCCACAGCTCGGACATACCACCGGTCTTGCTGAGCGCAGAGAGAGCACCTTGCTTAGCCATTTATTCCTCGATCTTGCCGCCAGCTGCTTCGATGGCTGCACGTGCGCCCTTGGTGGCACGAATGCCCTTCAGGGTGACGGCACGAGTGACGTCGCCGGACAGCACAACCTTGACACGCTTGATGTCGCGGCTGATCACGTTGGCGTCTTTCAGCGCCTGCAGATCGACCACATCGACATCAACCTTGGCCAGCTCGGAGGTACGAACCTCGGCACGGTCCAGGGCTTTCAGCGAGACGAAGCCGAACTTCGGCAAACGACGGTGCAGCGGCTGCTGGCCACCCTCGAACCCGGGGGCAACCTTGCCACCGGAACGGGAGGTCAGACCCTTGTGGCCGCGGCCACCGGTCTTGCCCAGGCCGCTACCGATACCACGACCGGGACGCAGCTTCTCGCGGCGAGCGCCGGGAGCGGAACGCAGATCATTCAGTTTCATGACTTAACCCTCCACACGCAGAAGGTAGTAGGCCTTGTTGATCATGCCGCGATTTTCAGGGGTGTCCTGAACTTCGACGGTGTGACCGATGCGACGCAGGCCGAGACCCTTGACGCAAGCCTTGTGATTGGCCAGACGGCCGTGGACGCTCTTGATCAGCGTGACCTTGACGGTTGCGTTAGCCATGATCAGAGAATCTCCTCGACGCTCTTGCCACGCTTGGCGGCAACAGCTTCCGGCGCCTGCATGTGCTTGAGACCTTCAAAGGTCGCGTACACAACGTTTACCGGGTTGGTGGAGCCGTAGCACTTGGCCAGGACGTTCTGCACACCAGCGACTTCCAGGACGGCGCGCATGGCACCGCCGGCGATGATGCCGGTACCGTCGGAAGCGGGCTGCATGTACACCTTGGAGGCGCCATGGGCGGCCTTGACCGGGTACTGCAGGGTAGTGCCGTTCAGATCCACCTGGATCATGTTGCGGCGAGCAGCTTCCATAGCCTTCTGGATGGCGGCAGGCACTTCACGGGCCTTGCCACGGCCGAAGCCAACGCGGCCTTTGCCATCGCCAACCACGGTCAGAGCGGTGAAGGCGAAGATACGGCCGCCTTTCACGGTTTTGGCTACGCGGTTAACTTGAACCAGCTTCTCGATATAGCCTTCGTCGCGCTTTTGATCGTTATTTGCCATGACTTAGAACTCCAGCCCGCCTTCACGAGCAGCGTCGGCCAGCGCTTTGACGCGACCATGGTACTTGAAGCCAGAACGATCAAAGGCCACCTGGGTAACGCCAGCGGCCTTGGCACGCTCGGCGACCAGCAGACCAACTTTCTTGGCCGCCTCGACGTTGCTGGTAGCGCTTTCGCGCAGTTCTTTGTCCAGCGTAGAAGCGCTGGCCAGGACCTTGCTGCCGTCGGCCGCGATGACCTGGGCATAGATGTGCTGGGAAGAGCGGTACACGCACAGACGGACCACTTCCAGCTCGCGCATCTTCAGGCGAGCCTTGCGAGCGCGACGCAGTCGGGTTTCTTTCTTGACGGTCATTTGCTATGCCCTACTTTTTCTTGGCTTCTTTACGGTGGACGACTTCGTCGGCATACCGTACACCCTTGCCCTTGTAAGGCTCCGGCGGACGGAAACCACGAATCTCAGCCGCAACCTGGCCGACCAGCTGCTTGTCGATACCCTTGATCAGGATTTCGGTCTGGTTGGGGGTTTCTGCGGTGATGCCTTGCGGCAGGTCGTAGTCCACGGGGTGAGAGAAGCCCAGAGCGAGGTTCAGCACCTGACCTTTGGCCTGGGCCTTGTAGCCCACACCGACCAGTTGCAGCTTGCGCTCGAAGCCCTGGCTAACGCCGACCACCATGTTGTTGACCAGGGCACGGGTAGTGCCGGCCATCGCACGGGTCTGCTGATCGCCATTGCGAGCAGCGAAACGCAGCTCACCGGACTCTTGAGTGACTTCAACGGACGGATGGACCTTCAGTTCCAGAGCGCCCTTTGCACCCTTGATCGAAAGAGCCTGACCGGCCAGATTAACTTCGACGCCTGCAGGCAGTCTTACCGGGTTTTTAGCAACGCGAGACATGCTGATTCCCCTTAGAAGACTGTGCAGAGCACTTCGCCGCCAACACCAGCAGCACGGGCTGCGCGATCAGTCATCACACCTTTGTTGGTGGAAACGATCGACACGCCCAGACCGCCACGCACTTTCGGCAGCTGGTCAACGGCTTTGTACTGGCGCAGACCGGGACGGCTGCTACGCTTCAGCTCTTCGATGACAGGCTTGCCTTCGAAGTACTTCAGCTCGATGGACAGCGACGGCTTGGATTCCGCGCTGACCTGAAAATCCGCGATGTAACCTTCGTCCTTGAGGACTTTGGCAACGGCAGCCTTCAGCTTGGAAGAAGGCATGCTCACAACGGCCTTTTCAGCCATCTGGGCATTACGGATACGAGTTAGCATGTCTGCTAACGGGTCCTGCATACTCATGGGCTATTAGCTCCTAATACAGAAATTGAGCCTACCGGCTCTCAAAATCACCCCTCGGCAATAGGCCGATTCGGGCGAGCCGAGCATTCTAGAGACCAGCCTGAAACGAATCAAGCCCCAAAAGGGGCTTGATTCAATTACCGCGATGAAAGGCGCTAGCTGTTACCAGCTGGCCTTCACCAGGCCGGGCACGTCACCGCGCATGGCTGCTTCACGCAGCTTGATGCGGGACAGACCGAACTTGCGGTACACGCCGTGCGGACGACCGGTCAGGCGGCAGCGGTTACGCATGCGGCTGGCGCTGGCGTCACGGGGCTGCTTCTGCAGGGCGACCTGGGCATTCCAACGGTCCTCGGGGGAGGCGTTGACATTACCGATGGTCGCCTTCAGCTCGGCGCGCTTCTTGGCGTACTTGGCAACCGTCTGCTGACGCTTCAGCTCGCGGTTAATCATGCTTTGCTTAGCCATCTGAAGACCTCAATCAGTTACGGAACGGGAAGTTGAACGCGCGCAGCAGCGCACGGCCTTCCTCGTCGGTACGAGCGGTGGTGGTCAGAGTGATATCCATACCACGCAGCGCATCGATCTTGTCGTAATCGATTTCCGGGAAGATGATCTGCTCTTTCACGCCCATGCTGTAGTTGCCACGACCATCGAAGGACTTGGCATTCAGGCCGCGGAAGTCACGCACGCGCGGCAGGGAGATGGACAGAAGACGATCCAGGAATTCATACATGCGATCGCTACGCAGGGTCACCTTGACGCCGATCGGCCAGCCTTCGCGAATCTTGAAGCCAGCAATGGAGTTGCGGGCATAAGTCACGACCGGCTTTTGACCAGCGATCTTTTCCAGGTCAGCTACAGCGTTGTCGATGATCTTCTTGTCACCGACTGCTTCGCCCAGACCCATGTTCAAGGTGATCTTGGTGATGCGCGGAACTTCCATCACGTTACCCAGCTGAAGCTGCTCTTTCAGCTTGGGCGCGATTTCCTTCCGATAAATCTCTTTCAATCGAGCCATGGTGATCTACCTAGCAGCTTCAGGCCTGGACCGCTTTTTGGGTCGACTTGAAGATACGAATCTTCTTGCCGTCTTCGACTTTGAAACCAACGCGGTCAGCCTTGTTGGTCTCGGAGTTGAAAATGGCAACGTTGGAGACATGCAGAGGGGCTTCTTTCTCTACGATGCCACCCTGAACACCCAGCATGGGGTTGGGCTTGGTGTGGCGTTTGATCAGGTTGACCCCACCAACGACCAGACGGTCATCAGCGAGCACCTTCAGCACCTTGCCACGCTTGCCCTTATCCTTGCCGGCAATGACGATTACCTCGTCGTCACGACGAATCTTTTGCATGTCGGCTACTCCTTACAGCACTTCGGGGGCAAGGGAGACGATCTTCATGAACTTCTCGGAGCGAAGTTCACGGGTCACCGGCCCAAAGATACGGGTGCCAATCGGCTCTTGCTTGTTGTTCAGCAGAACCGCGGCGTTGCCGTCGAAGCGGATGATGGAACCGTCGGTGCGGCGGACGCCGTGCTTGGTACGCACGACGACTGCAGTCATCACCTGACCTTTCTTCACCTTGCCGCGCGGAATTGCTTCCTTGACGGTGACTTTGATGATGTCGCCAATGCCGGCGTAACGGCGGTGGGAACCGCCGAGCACCTTGATGCACATCACGCGACGAGCGCCGCTGTTGTCGGCGACGTCAAGCATGGATTGAGTCTGGATCATGGCTCTCTACCCTTATACCTGAACGGCGCGCTCGACGACGTCAACCAGGGTCCACGCCTTGGTCTTGGCCAGCGGGCGGGTTTCGCGAATGGTGACCAGGTCACCAATGCGGCACTGATTGGTTTCGTCGTGAGCGTGCAGCTTGGTGGAACGCTTCACGTATTTGCCGTAGATCGGGTGCTTGACGCGACGCTCGATCAGTACGGTGACGGTTTTGTCCATCTTGTCGCTGACCACTCGGCCGGTCAGCGTACGGACAGTTTTTTCAGCTTCAGCCATGATCACTTACCTGCTTGCTGGTTCAGCACAGTCTTGACGCGAGCGATGTCGCGCTTCACTTGCGAGAGCATGTGAGACTGACCCAACTGGCCAGTTGCCTTCTGCATACGCAGATTGAACTGGTCACGCAGCAGGTTGAGAAGCTGCTCGTTCAGCTCCTCTACGGATTTCTCACGCAAATCTTTCGCTTTCATCACATCACCGTCCGCTTAACAAAGGAGGTTTCGAGCGGAAGCTTGGCAGCGGCCAGGGCAAATGCCTGACGAGCCAGATCCTCGGAAACACCCTCGATCTCGTACAGGACCTTGCCCGGCTGGATCTGGGCTACCCAGTACTCGACACTACCCTTACCTTTACCCATCCGCACTTCGAGAGGCTTCTTGGTGACAGGCTTGTCAGGGAAGACGCGGATCCAGATCTTGCCGCCACGCTTCACGTGACGGGTCAGCGCACGACGTGCGGATTCGATCTGGCGAGCGGTCAGACGGCCACGGCCGACAGCCTTCAGCGCGTACTCGCCGAAGCTGACCTTGCTACCGCGATGAGCCAGACCACGGTTGTGGCCGGTCATCTGCTTGCGGAATTTTGTACGCTTGGGTTGCAGCATGTTGCGTACTCCTTACTTAGCAGCAGCTTTTTTGCGCGGAGCCGGGGCGACGGGCTTGAGCTCTTCCTGGCGGCCACCAATGACCTCACCCTTGAAGATCCAGACCTTCACACCGATCACACCGTAAGTGGTGTGAGCTTCCGCAGTGGCGTAGTCGATATCGGCACGCAGGGTGTGCAGGGGCACACGACCTTCGCGATACCACTCGGTACGGGCGATTTCAGCACCGCCCAGACGACCGCTCACCTGAATCTTGATGCCTTTGGCACCAATGCGGATCGCGTTCTGCACGGCGCGCTTCATGGCACGACGGAACATCACACGACGCTCAAGCTGCTGCGCAACGCTCTGCGCAACCAGGGCACCGTCGAGCTCCGGCTTGCGGATCTCTTCGATGTTGATGTGCACGGGCACACCCATTCTTGCGGTCAGGTCCTGACGCAGCTTCTCGACATCCTCACCTTTCTTGCCAATCACGATACCGGGACGGGCGGTGTGGATGGTGATGCGTGCGGTTTGAGCCGGGCGATGAATATCGATACGGCTTACGGACGCGCTTTTTAGTTTGTCCTGGAGGTACTCACGAACCTTCAGGTCGGCCAGCAGATAGTCCGCATAAGTGCGCTTATCCGCGTACCAGACCGAAGTGTGCTCCTTGACGATACCCAGGCGAATGCCATTGGGATGTACTTTCTGACCCATCTGATCGACTCCGTTACTTGTCCGCAACCTTGACCGTGATATGGCAAGACCGCTTCACGATGCGATCAGCACGACCTTTGGCACGCGGCATGATGCGCTTGAGCGAACGACCTTCGTTTACGAAGACAGTGGAAACCTTCAGGTCGTCCACGTCGGCGCCTTCATTGTGCTCGGCGTTGGCTACAGCCGACTCCAGCACCTTCTTCATGATTTCAGCGGCTTTCTTGCTGCTGAAAGTCAACAGGTTGAGCGCTTCGCCCACCTTCTTCCCGCGGATCTGGTCGGCGACCAAGCGGGCTTTCTGGGCGGAGATACGAGCGCCCGACAGCTTAGCGGCTACTTCCATCTTCCTTACCCCTTAACGCTTGGCTTTCTTGTCAGCCGCATGACCGCGATAGGTGCGGGTAGCAGCGAACTCGCCGAGTTTGTGGCCGACCATGTCTTCGTTCACCAGAACGGGGACATGTTGACGACCGTTGTGCACAGCGATGGTCAGACCGACCATCTGCGGCAGGATCATCGAACGACGCGACCAGGTCTTGATCGGTTTGCGTTCGTTCTTTTCCACCGCGACTTCGATCTTCTTCAACAGGTGAAGATCGATAAAAGGACCTTTCTTCAGAGAACGGGGCACAGTCGAATCCTCTACTGATTACTTGCCGCGACGGACAATCATCTTGTCGGTACGCTTGTTGGAGCGCGTCTTGAGACCCTTGGTCTTGACGCCCCACGGCGAAACCGGATGACGGCCACCGGAAGTACGACCTTCACCACCACCGTGCGGGTGATCGACCGGGTTCATGGCAACACCACGAACGGTCGGACGCACGCCGCGCCAGCGGGTGGCACCGGCCTTACCCAGCGAACGCAGGCTGTGCTCACCGTTGGACACTTCGCCCAGGGTGGCACGGCACTCGGACAGCACCTTGCGCATTTCACCGCTGCGCAGACGCACGGTGACGTAGGCGCCTTCGCGGGCGACCAGCTGAGCGGAGGTACCCGCGGAGCGAGCGATCTGAGCACCTTTGCCAGGCTTCAGCTCGATACCGTGGATGGTGCTACCGACCGGCACGTTACGCAGCGGCAGGTTGTTGCCAGCCTTGATGGGCGCGCCAGCGCCGGACAGCAGCTGGTCACCGGCAGCAACGCCCTTGGGGGCGAGGATGTAGCGACGCTCGCCATCGGCGTACTTCAGCAGAGCGATGTGCGCAGTACGGTTCGGATCGTATTCGATACGCTCAACGACGGCAGGGATGCCATCCTTGTTGCGACGGAAATCGACCAGACGGTAGTGCTGCTTGTGACCACCGCCGATGTGGCGAGTGGTGATACGACCATTGTTGTTACGGCCGCCGGACTTGCTCTTCTTCTCCAGCAAAGGAGCGTAGGGCGCGCCTTTGTGCAGATCGGAGTTGACCACCTTGACCACAAAGCGGCGGCCAGCGGAGGTCGGCTTGCATTTTACGATTGCCATGATGCCCCCTGATTACTCGGCGCTGCTGGAGAAGTCGAGATCCTGGCCCGGCTGGAGCGCGATGTACGCTTTTTTCCAGTCGTTACGCTTGCCCAGACCGCGAGCGGTACGCTTGGTCTTGCCCTGGACGTTCAGGGTGCTGACGCTGCGAACCTTGACCTCGAACAGCTGCTCGACGGCCTTCTTGATTTCCAGCTTGGTTGCATCGGTGGCAACCTTGAATACGAACTGCTTCTGGCTGTCCGCCAGCATGGTGGCCTTCTCGGAGATGTGCGGGCCAAGCAGCACTTTGAATACGCGTTCCTGGTTCATGCCAGCAGCTCCTCGAATTTCTTCACGGCGGACACAGTGACCAGCACCTTGTCGTAGGCGATGAGGCTGACCGGGTCGGAACCCTGGACATCACGCACGTCGACGAAAGGCAGGTTGCGGGCGGCCAGATACAGGTTCTGGTCGACAGCGTCGGTCACGATCAGCACGTCGCTCAGGCCCAGGCCGTCCAGCTTGCTGACCAGGGTCTTGGTCTTGGGCGCGTCGACGGCGAAGTCGTCAACCACGACCAGACGATCCAGACGGACCAGCTCGGCGAGGATGGAGCGCAGTGCAGCGCGATACATCTTCTTGTTCAGCTTCTGGCTGTGATCCTGGGGCTTGGCTGCGAAAGCCACGCCACCGGAGCGCCAGATGGGGCTGCGGATGGTACCGGCACGGGCACGACCGCTGCCCTTCTGACGCCAGGGCTTCTTGCCGCCACCACGGACTTCGGAACGGGTCTTCTGGGCACGGGTGCCCTGACGACCGCCAGCCATGTAGGCCACGACTGCCTGGTGAACCAGGGTCTCGTTGAATTCACCGCCGAAGGTGTGCTCAGAGACTTCGATAGCTTGAGAGCCATTCACATTGAGTTGCATGTTCTCTCTCCTCTCAACCACGGGCCTTGACAGCGGGACGCACGATCACGTCACCACCCGGCGCGCCGGGGACGGCACCCTTGACCAGCAGCAGGTTGCGCTCGGCGTCTACACGCACGACTTCCAGCGACTGAACGGTTACACGCTCCGCACCCAGGTGACCGGACATTTTCTTGCCCTTGAACACTCGACCAGGAGTCTGGCACTGGCCGATGGAACCAGGTGCACGGTGGGAAACGGAGTTACCGTGGGTGTTGTCCTGACCACGGAAGTTCCAGCGCTTGATGGTACCGGCGTAGCCCTTACCTTTGGACTGACCCGTGACATCAACCATCTGACCGGCTTCGAACAGGGCTACGGTAACTTCGTCACCTGCCTTGTACTCACCGTCTTCCAGGCGGAATTCGAGGACGCTACGACCAGCAGCAACGCTGGCCTTGGCGAAGTGACCGGCTTGCGCCTTGGTCACGCGGGAAGCACGACGCTCGCCCACGGTTACCTGAATGGCACGATAGCCATCGGTTTCTTCGCTCTTGAATTGGGTTACGCGATTCGGCTCGATCTCAATGACCGTGACCGGAACGGAAACGCCTTCTTCGGTGAAAACGCGGGTCATACCGCATTTACGACCGACTAAACCAATCGTCATGTTGAGAACCTCTTGAGTGTACGGGGCTTTCACCCGCTATGGCCGCCCATTTCAGAGCGTTACACGACTGAAACCTTGACGGTCTCAGCCGAGGCTGATTTGCACTTCAACGCCAGCGGCGAGATCGAGCTTCATCAGCGCATCGACGGTCTTGTCGGTGGGCTGAACGATGTCGAGCACACGCTTGTGGGTACGAATTTCGTACTGGTCACGAGCGTCCTTGTTGACGTGCGGAGAAATCAGCACTGTGTAACGTTCCTTGCGGGTAGGCAGAGGAATCGGACCACGCACCTGAGCACCAGTACGTTTCGCAGTTTCTACGATTTCCTGGGTGGATTGATCGATCAGGCGATGATCAAAAGCCTTCAACCGAATACGGATTTGTTGATTTTGCATTTGACCTCAGACTCCAAGCTTTCCTCTCGGACAAAAAGGTGCCCGATTAAAGGAGGCGCAATTCTAAGGATGTCGCCAGCGGCTGTCAAGAACGCCTCTTTTGCCATCTGTCAATTTCACCAGGCAAGAAAAAAGGCCCCGAAGGGCCTTTTTTCGTTTCAGATCAATCGATTACTCGATGATCTTGGCGACCACGCCGGCGCCGACGGTACGACCGCCTTCACGGATGGCGAAACGCAGACCG
>NZ_WHOV01000106.1:0-9413 GCF_009765395.1 Pseudomonas sp. BAV 4579
GGCTCCCCCTCTATCCGCCCGCGCCCCGCGCGCGCGAGAAGGCAAAGGGAAGGAAAAAAGAGAAGGAAAAGAATGAAGGAAAGGGGGCAGAGCGGCCTGGGGTGGAAGGGGAAGAGGTTGGACAGGGGCATGCGTTGTACAGGGGTGGTATAATTTGGCAGTTGGGAACGTCGCCCGTGAGGAGGGCACCACCATGTACGAAGGAATCCAGCGTGCACACCAGGTGCTCGTCGAGCAGCTGGCCAGCTTCAATTCGACCTGGCCAGGGTTGGTGGTCGACGGCCGCGTGTGGCAGGTGCCGCTGCTGAACGAGCAGAAGACGCCTGACGTCCTCGAGGTCCAGGAGGTCGACGGCCAGGCGGCGATCGCGCTGGCCACCGCGGCCTTGGCCAGCCACCAGCGCGACGTTGGCCAAGCCGCCGGCACCGTCATGCGCCTGCCGGGCTACTTCCGCCTGCAGGCCAGCGTGCTGCCACAGGTGTTGGCCATCAATGCGAGCAAGCAGGTGGTCACCGACGAGATCGAGGCGCTTCGCGTCGCCCTGGGCTACACCCCCGAGATGCGTCCGCGGCTGTTGCGGCGTGCCCTGGGCGCCGGCGTCACCACCAAGCAGCTGCAGCGCACCATTCATGCCTTCGACGGCGCGCCGCGGCGGATCTCGTTCACCTGGGCTGGCCACACCACCAGCAACCAGCGGGTACCTGTGGCCACCGTGCGCGAGCAGCTGCTGGCGGAGGCCGAGAGTAGGGCGCAGCACCAGGGCATACCGATCGAGCAGACGCCCGAGTACAAAGACCTGCGCACGATCGCGAACCTGGCGGACGACCAGGTGCTGATCAAGCACAAGGTCGTGGCGCCACATCCACGCTGCACGCTCTGGTTCGGTGAGCGCGGCGAGAAGTGGGACGCCATTATCAAGGCCAACCTGCCAGTGTTCGTGCTCGCCGGCGAGGTTGAGCCGAAGGTCTCCGCGCTGCGCGACTTTGATCGCACCGCCCGCGGCCGGCAGCGCGGCGACGTGAAGGCGCGGGCTGAGGTCTGGGCGGAGCGCAATCTCTATCTACCCACCGGTGGCCAGCGGATGGAGGTGGAGGAGGGTGATCGGGTGCCACTCAGGACGCCTTCAACCTATCGCCTGGGCGGCGTCGCCTATGAGGCCCTGGGCGAGCTAGGCGCTCGCATGGGGGACTAGCGCCGCGGCCGTGGTTGCATTTCCACCACGTCGGATACGTTCTGCTGAGGCACACAGTTACCCCAACCAGCGGACGATCACATGACCAGCTACAGCTTCAGGAAGCGAACCGGAAGCGATGCTAGCGACCCTGAGTACGTGCTTCAGCACTGCGGGCAACCGACACGCATCCAGATCCAGGACTCTACAGCCTGGGGCGCCGCTTACGCGGTGTCCGTCGATTATCTGGATGACGAGGCCGAGCCACACCTTCTCTGGGTGGCGCAATCCATCACGAGCTTTCCTGAGGCGGCCCGGGTGGCTATCGACCATTTCGAGGCGCACCCGCTCGCACGTAATCAAGCAGCCGCGCTTGGCGCAGAGCCTGACTCGGCTTAGCGGCGGCCCAGAGCACGGAGGGAAGGGCGCATCAGCGGCGCGAACGGCGGCTAAGCGACCCTTGCGTTTTTGGGACTTGCGATACCATAGGTCTATCAAATCAGGAGGTGCATCATGCACCCGATCATTGCCGGGGAAGTGCGTAAGGCGGAAGCCCTGCTCGAAGGCTATCTAGGTCTACCACCAGATAGCATCGACCTTGCGTCGATCAATTTGACGAGATTCAAAGGTGTCTCGTCAGAGCTAACTTGGACGGTGTCGTCAATACAAGATTTGATCGCTGCTAACAGCTTCAATCAGCGTAATACTGCCCGCTTCGTGAACTTGGTTGATAAACTTGCAGTAGATGTACAGCAACCGCGCGGTTCACGTTTTTCGCACGTCTTTTACGCTATCAATCGCAATCTAAACAAGACCAAGCCGAGCTTTTTCTTGCAGATTATCCTGCCAGTCTTAGCATCTGGAGCTGGGATCGCATACCTTCATGATGATAGGACCGAGGTCACTGATCTTATATCTTGTGCAGCGGTTGCAATAATCTTCGCCATCCTAATTGGTGCTTGGATAGCCGGGCGGGCCAAGAACTCAGCGTCCCTTATAGCTTTCCTGATTTTCACTGTCGCCGGAGCGGCTACTGCTATCTTAACTGGTAAGACAGCCCAATATTGCGGATTGCAGTTCTTAATCTCTATTGTTCCCCTAGTACACGCGATGGTCCAAGGCAATTCGATCAGTAGTGACCGGAAAAATAACGACATGTCGGCAATAGACGATCTTGAGAAGATGCAGGACGGTATCTACAACCCGTATCGTATGGGTGAAAACTATCTGCGAGACGTTCACTTAAAAGACATTATCGAGGGTGAATAATAAAGCCCGCTTACGCGGGCTTTATTTAGTGGCCTTTTTGTAACCCTCGAAGGTTCACGTCATCCACGATTTCATCCGTTCGATTTAACGTCATAACATCGCCTAGCGCGCCATTGCCGTTATTCGACCGCGCAGCCTGAACGATGTTTTCGTACATGCCGGCCGCCAGCTCTTTGTCCATCCCCTTTTCTTTCACATACCCGTCCCACTTCTGCTTCACCTCGGCGTTGTCCAGGTGCCCCAGCTTTGCAGACGCATAAACGTCTTGTTGGGCACCTTGCAGGCCCAAATTCTCTGCGCTCGCCTTGTACGCTTCAAACTGGGGCTTGAGCCCAGCCCAATCACGCGCACGATCAAACGCCGAGCCGGCGATGTTGGTAAGGGACTCTCCCCGGTTATCCACGTCCCTGGACTTATCCCGAAGCCTGCCTTCGGCAGCGGCGCGCTCGTCATGCATCGCGCGCTGAGCATAGGCTTGGCCCGAGCCTTCAATCGTACGGTCGTGGCTCTTCCAGGCATCGCCGACCGCTTTCGTGGCTGCTGGGCCTGACGCATTCGCATAACCAGCGCTGTGACGCTGCGCGAAGTCACCGCTGGACACCTGGTGACCCGCGTTAGCGGTGTCGCGCTCTAAACCCTCGGTGTTGGGCCGCTGAATATCCGAGAACTCGCGTGGCTGCAGCTGACGAATGTTGCTGTATTCGTCGTGATTTAATGGAGGCCTGGCCAGTACACCAAGGTCATTGTGTTTGCCTAACGTGATTAAGGCGGCGCCTACATCGCGGCGCTCAGGATCGAGCATACTGGCGTTGAGCGCATGCTGCTCCTTGAAATCTTGCGGATACTTATTCATTGCCTCATTGACCAACGACTCAGCCTTGCCCTCGCGGATTGCGCGACCTGCCCAAGAGTCAACGCCCATATTTTCAGACATACCGACGTTTCTCTGATACGCGGCGGTACTCAGAGTACTGCTTATTATCGGAAACCGCTTTCTGCGCAGAGCGGGAGAGACTCTCTTGATCCGACTGAGAAACGCCAAGGCGCTCCGAATTCTGGAAGTTCTCTGCGACCTTGTAGCCTTCAGTCTTGTCGATAGCGTTCCTTGTCGTCTCACTGAGGCCTGACGACTTGACCCGACCCACTGCGCTTTCCAACTTTTGAGAGTCGCCAGTTTGTATGCTTGAGCTGGTACTACCTTCTGCCCCCACTGAAGCAGAGCCGACACCGCCCATGGGCGCCTTCAGTGCTCCGTTAGCGGAAAGTGTAGTCGAAGCAATTGCCGCATCTACCTGGGTGCTTGATAGACCGCTATTTACGGCGGATTGGTACCCACTATTGAAATCCGCATTTCGACTCAGACCGAATGCGTTCTGCATCGCCCTTCCGACCTCGGCCTGCTCGCCGATCGTTTTCGCAGATTCAAATTGCTTTCCGAAAGAACTCATCAATTGCTTGTTGAAGCTCTCCGAAGATTGCTCTGCCTGGGACCTCTGGCTCTGCAGAGTATTAGAAAGGCCTTGCGAGATATCGATGGTTCCACGCTGATTTTCGGAGCCATTGATTCGTAGGCCTTGTCGTAGTCACTCGTGGCATGAGGAGTGGTTTGTAGGCCCGCGGAGGGGGGTAACAATGTCTGGCGATACGATCTTCTCGTTGATCTGATCGGATCCCCCGAGACGCTGGGCCATGCTGGTGAACGCGACCGCGCTTCCGGTGACCAGGAACATGCTGATCACTGGTACCGAAGATGCCATCAGGCCGGCAACGCCGATCGCGCTGTCCAGTGCAGGCATCATCTGCTTCATCATCTCGAACGAAAGTGCATTGCCGTCAGTGATGCTGCTGGTGGTGGCCAGCAACCCTTCCATCACTGTTCCGGTGTACCATTTGGTATAGAGGTTGACGATGGCCGACATGGGTTGCCACAGCATCATCCAGCACAGCATGGTGATGTACTTGGTGATGAGGTTCATCCCGAAGGTGCCCATCACCAGGAGGAATGCCATAAGTGGGGTGATGGCGTAGATCAGGCCTTCGAAGAACGTCAGGAACGGCCGGACGTAGCGTGTGAACATCGAGCCTTCTACAGCCCACTGGGTGGCTTGTTGCGCCTGAGCCTGGCTGAGCATGATGGCGTAGGCGCCTTGCTGATCCTCGAGGGCCTTCTGTGCCGGCGCTCGCTCGAAGATCGGGAGCAGTACGGACGCCATGGTGAAGGCACGAGCGTCGGCCACTTGAAGATTCAGACCGCGCAGCGCATCGTCGACCCGGGTGGTGACATCATCCCCAGTGACGGTCTTGCCCGGCTTTTGGAACGCCAGCTTCGCGACGTCGTCCATGATGCCGCTCTGCGTGGAAGCGCTAAGAGCTTTGAGCCGGGTGTGCGCTTCGGAGCAGGTGTAATAGGTGCCCACGCCGGTGTTGCCCTCGAAGATCTCGGTCCCGTAGACCTGGCTTTCGAATCTCATGGCATCGACAGGGTTATTGCTTCGCATGAGGGCCCCGTAGGCGGCCACGTTGCGGCCGACCCCGACCAGGGTGCACTCCTTGATGTAGGTCATCCAAGACCGTACGAAGTCTCCGCCTGCAAGGGTGTCGCCCATTACAGACGGCATCGCCAAGGCATTGCGGGTCGCTCCGCGCACCTTCATCAAGGTGGTCAGGGGATCGGCGAAGCCATAGGTGGTCATGGCCGGCGTGGAGAAGGCCTGCTCCATCTCCCTGGTCAGCTTGTAGCCAATGTTGGACACCACGGATCCTACGAACAGCGGTCTGATCGGCACGTTGTCGACGACCACGACCGTGCCGTCATACACGTCCTCCACGACCGCCCGGCCGGTTGGCCCGTACAGCGCCATGTACAGGATCAGCGCGACGCCCACTTGCTGGAAAGGAATCGCCTGGTTTTTGAATACCGCTTGGAAGCCCAGGAAGAGGGTGCCGATCAACAGACCGACCTTGGCCAACGATTCGATGCTGCCCGATCCTGAGATCATGGCTACCGCGTTGAGGATGCTTTCGAGGTAGGTCGCTGACCCGACCGAGTAGATCGAGAACTCCATTACTGAGCTCCCTGTACAGGTTTTTCGACGTTGATGAATGCTGCAGGCGTGGGAAGCACCTTCATCCGCGCCTCGTAGTCGAGCACCAGGTCGTTCTCATTGCCGTAGTGGCTCAGTAGCGCCTGACGTTCCTGCACCAGGCGGTCCCGTGCGGTACCGATGAATTCGCCGGCAGGTTTACCTAGCTTGTCGACCATCTTGCTGCGCGTGATCACCGTTTCAGCCGTGTCGATGTAGGATTTCACGAGCGAATATGCGCCCTCGAGCGCCAGCATCTTCGCGTGAGCGGAGACAAAGCCACGCGCCATCGATTCGCTGCCTTGCGACAGCCGCTGCACCATGCCGGCGAAGCCTGGTTTCTGCATCATGTTGAGGATGGCTTGCTCATCGTTGTTGAACGTCCCTGTGTTAGTCGCCCACTTGTGCACGATGCCGACGGAGCTGGTTGAGCCGTTGAAGCCTTTAATGATTTTCTCCGCCAAGCCGTCGAAGGCGATCGACTGGGTGCTGGGCGTGAGGCACGCGGCCTTGTCTCCGCCGCACGAGTAGATCTGCACCGTCTCGGTCTTCTGGCCCTCGATGATGTCCTGCAGCGAGATGCTGGTCGGCAATATCGGCTTGGTCTCAGGTACCTGCCCCTTGCCATCGGCCGCGTCCACCAGGCCGGTGATGACTACCGAGCCGGTGAAGGACATGATCATCTCGTCGGTCTGCTGAGATCCGTACTTGAAGAACTGCTGGCTGTTGTACTGCTGCATGGCACACCAGACGACGTTGCCGGTGTCCTCACAGCTGACGAAGTTGCCGGCCTTGCTCTTCTCTTCCGTAGGGGACTTCGAGTTGGTGCTGCCGGAGAAGAGAGAGCCGAAGCTGTCAGCGAGGCCCTTCACGGTGTTCCCCGTGGCCGTCTGCATGTTGTCCTTGCCCTCGAACGCCGAGAACGCGTCCGTCACCAGGCCCTGGGCGAGCTGGCAGCTATTGGACATGAGGCCGTTGAGGTCCTGCATGGTCTCCTGCAGGTTGGCGATGGTGTTCTCCACCGTCGGTCCCATGGCCTTAAGCGCTAGCTTGAACGCGTAGCCCGACGCGACACCTACCGAGTTAGAGGCGATGGAGCGCAGCGACTGAACGAACTGCTGCGCGTTGATGAACGAGAAGGAGCCGGCGAACATGTCGATACCGCCGCAGCCGGCCTGAAAGGAGGGCGGTCGGAAGGAGACCACCGGCGCCGTTGCGATCTGATTCCGGATCCGCATCGAGCCGCCACTGACCACGCCTCGGGTCGCCGTCTGGTACATGCCCGGGTCGGTGCTGTTGGACATTGAGTTGAACATCGAGTCCAGCTGGCTCTCGATGTTGGCGTAGGCGCCCAGGGGCGCAAGGGCCGCAACCAGCACGGCTGCGCAACGACTGCTTACTGCTGCGCCTCATGGGGCACCTCTCCATCTATGGTCTTGCGGGCGAGCTTGCGGCGCATGCTCTCAACAAATGCGGCGGGGTCTTGGTCGATCTGGTCCTGGCTGAGCCCGTCGTTGTCCTTGAGGGTCAGCAGGCCGTTGTCGAAGAAGGGCTGTGTGGACGCGAAGGTCTTCTGGTCGATGAGCGCCGCTTCGCGCGCAGCGATCAGGACCCGATTGAACAGCACGTCCAGGGTGATGGCGCCGTAGCCGACGATCTCGGTGCGGCCCGGCGGGATCGCCAAGGCGAGGGCAGGGGCCTGATAGACCTCGAGCTTCTTGGCCTGGCCATCGTCGGTGCGATAGTTCGCGCACAAGCCGTTGTCGAGGGGGGCGCCGTCCAGTGAGACCGGAATGATCCGGATGCCGGTGGCGGCAGTCAGGGACTGCAGCACGGCTGCCTGCTCCGCACAGAGCACGCAGTTGCCCTTGAAGAAGAAGAAGAGGCTGACCTTGTTGGCCAAGCCCTTGAGCACCTTGTCGCGATTGTTCGAGACCTCCCGATTGAGCGCGTTCGCCGCATAGGTGGCCACCGGCCGCCGGCTGTCCTCGTCGAGGAACGGGTCGCGCATAATCACCTGGCTGGAGCGCTCGGAGAACTTGGACGATTTGTCCATCATCACGCGCTGCAGGTAGTAGTAGGCCTGCACATTGACATCGGTCGGATTGTCGATCGCGCGGTTGCGGTACTTGGGCAGGTTGTCGCGGATCCAGGCGACGCTGAACAGCTCGGGGCCAGGAGCCGCTGCAGGCGCCGCCGGCGGCTCAGCCTTTTGTGTGGGGGCAGGTGGTGGTGGAGGCGGGAGTGGCGCTTTGGCCTCAAGCTCAGGCTCCTCGTCCGCAGGGTCCTTGTACCAAAACCAGCCCTCGGCCTTTCCGCGATAGAAGCTCTCACTACCAGGTGCAGCGAAAGATTCTTTCGTTCCGTCAGCAACGCCTTCCGCTGCAATAGCCCCGCTTAGAGGTGCAATCGACCAAAGCGTGGCAGCCACCGTTAACGACAGGACGGCGCGCCTCATTCGACGCGATCCAAATACAAGGCGACTGCCTCGGTCGCATAGACCCAACGGGCTCCGCGCTTGCGCCGGTGCCGGGCAATGGCGGTCACCCAGGGCAGGTGCTGATAGGAGGCATTCCCGATCTTCTTGCTGACATAGTTCAAGCGGTAGCCCAGCGCTTTTGCTACCTGCTCCACCGTCATTGCTTTTCCATATGCCTCGAGCAACCGCGGTAGGTTCTTGGAAAAGCCGCTATCCGGCTCGAGCGATGTTCGCTGGCTTTCCAGGAACGCTGCGACCCCACAGGTGGCATAGACCCAGACAAGGCCCTGCCGGCGCCGGTGTGGCGCGATCGACATCACCCAGGGCAGATGCTGGTATTTGGCGCAGCCGATCTTCTTGCGTACGTAGCCGGCGCTGTACTCGAGCTCAACTGCAATTTGCTCCGGCGTCATCACCTCGCCGTAGGTTTCCAGCAGCGCTGGCAGGCAGGAGGTAGGGGCGAAAGAAGGGCTGACGGCTACCGAAGTCGCTAACGAAGGGGTCATGTGCGCATCCAGACTAGAAAGTCGATGGGCACAACGTTATTCAGCAACGAGCAGGTTCTGTGCCCGATTCACTCCCTTCCCGGGTATGAATAAGCACGAGACGAGCGTGAGCGGCGACTCACATCGATGAGTAGCGGTCGGTGGCGCTCGGGGGTGTACGGTAAGGTTGAGCGATAGATCAGGCACAAAAAAGCCCTCGAACGAGGGCTCATTGAGCAGAAAGCGGTTACATCAGAAAATGTACGAGCGTAGCTGCCGCGGCCGCTGTGATGGCACCGCCTACGAACGGAAACACTTTCCAAAACGGCCGAGCCATACGCTCACTGTCCCGGTCAACCTGCTCAAGGGTTGCCGACACGTCAGCACGGATCTTAGCAATGCCGTTCAGATAATCAGCGCGAGCTTTGACCTGATCCGGCGTCAGATGCGGGCGCTGCGATTGGGGCTGAGCGTTCATACGATACTCCTAGGGAGGCCGGTGCCTCCGGTGCCTTCTTGAAGGCCGCGTATGCAGCGATGATAGCACCGAACGCTGCGAGTGTAAGGGTGAACCATTTCCGCCTCGGCTCGAAGGGCAAATCCCTCACCTCAAGCTTGAGCTTCTTGATCTCAAGCTGAGTTTTTTCAATGGCCAATTGCGCCTGGATCTCGGCCAGCTCTTCAGCAGTGAAGAGCCCGCCGGTTAGAGGCGGATCAGGGGGCGTGGTCGATTCTGGCAACGGTCCCTGCGTGTTGGACATGGCACTACCTTGATTGATCGATAGGAGAGGACAGGCGGTATGGTTGACGAGCGCGCCGGCCAGACCAGAAATTGTTATTTAACATAACAAAGATTATACGAAGTGGTAATATTACGGCCAATTATTAATGTCGCGATCCAGCCAAATAGAAATGTCCCGATGATG